>JBEGNB010000445.1:0-3820 GCA_041182785.1 Bacteroidota bacterium | reverse complement strand
GCGCAGATTTGGAGAGCCTCGGAGTGCCTCCTGTACTGGTTCGTGCCATATGAAAATCTGTTTGGGGCAAAGGTCTTCATACGGAAATTATGAGGCAAGATGCGGTTGGTCGGGGGTGTACGCTCCAACGACGCAGTTGGGGCTGAACGGGAACAATAGCCTCAAATCCTTTGCCTTGCAATCTGGACTGTATGGCTCGTTCATATCGGGATTTTACCTTAAGTACGTACCAGTGTTGATCTGCCATGTTGAAATGTGCTTTGATAAATAATGAAATCAATAGTCTGGCTATCGGCTACAATCCAAAACTGAATAAAAATATCTGTCATCTGCAAACAACACAGACTATCGCTTGCAAAATAACAATCCTGTTTCCGAGTGGAAACAGGATTGTTAGACCATTATACAGGACTATCCTGTCAAAATTTGGAGGAACGCCAGGCAGCAGGAGAGATTTTGAATTCCTGGCGGAAGACACGACCGAAATAAGCCGAATCTTCGAAGCCGCAGGCAGCAGCAACGGCATACACGGGCATATCAGGTCGTTCAATCAGGAGTGACCGGGCGTGTTTCAGCCGGATGCTGCGAATAAACAGGGTGGGCGACAGGCCGGATACAGCCTTTATCTTGCGATGCAGACTGGAGTGGCTCATCAGTAGTTGAGTGGCAAGTTGTTCAACTGAATAGTCTGGGTCGCTCAAATGTTGTTCAACAGCGGTCACCAGAGAATCAAGAAATGTGTTCTCCTGCCCGACAAGGGGATGAGATACGACAACAGGCTCATCAATTAATCCAAGTGATGCCAGATAATACTGGCGGAGCAGGATGCGGCTCTGGACAAGTTGCCGCGCCACAGCCAGTAATTCATCTTTTTCAAAGGGTTTTTCAAGGAAGGCGTCCGCACCACGCGCAATACCTTGCAGCTTGTTTTCAATTCCGGCCCTGGCAGTCAGCAGAATAATTGGAATGTGACTGGTTCGCGGATCCGACTTCAACCTATCAACAAGGGAAAATCCGTCCACACCAGGCATCATGACGTCAGATATTATCAAATCAGGTATGCGATTGAAAGCCTCCTGCAATCCGGCAAGACCATCTGTAGCAACCTGAGTATCATAAACACCGACAAGTGTAGCAACGAGATACCTGGCAACCTCCGAATTATCCTCAATGATGAGCAGAGAAGGACGCTGGTCGTCAGGCTCGGGAGAAGAATACGACGAAACGTCCAGGTCGGGTTTAGCTGTACCCACAGGCGACAGTGGAAGTTCGAATGTAAACAGAGCCCCTTCACCAGGCTCGCCAGTGGCGTAGAGGTCGCCACCCATTAGTCGGGCCAGCTCTCTCGCCAGTGACAGACCGATTCCAGTTCCCTCTGATGACTGGACGGGCGGATGATCGCCCTGGTAATATCGCTCAAATAACCGGGGCAACTCATCTTCGGCAATACCTGCTCCTGTATCTTTCACGCTAATACGCGCACAGGAAGGATCGGCCGATTGTTCCAGAGAAATTGTTACCGTACCGCCGGCCGGCGTAAACTTCAGTGCGTTAGACAGGAGATTGTCTATGATCTGTCGCAAGCGCTCTGCATCAAAATCGGCATAAAGCTCGTGCAAATCACATTGAAACTGAAGACTTATATCGCGGGTTTTAGCAAGTAATTGCTGACTATCGGACAAGTAATTCAAAAAACTGACCAGTTCAACCCGCTGAATATGGAGGCGGAGAAGACCATTGTCGAGCCTGGACAAGTCAAGAAGCTGGTTTACCAGCGTCAGCATCCGTTTGACGTTGGCCCGAATTGTATCAAGACCCTTTGCAAGTTCGGTCTTCGGGTTTTCAGCAATCAAATCAGCGGCACCCCTCAGGATTGTAAGCGGAGTTCGGAGTTCATGGGTGATGTTTTCAAAAAATCTGGATTTAAAAGCCTCTAACTCCCGGATTCGTTGAATATCAGCTTGCTCCAGTTTACGACGCAGCAGAAAACGATAAAGCAAATAACCGCCACACAAAAGTAGTATCGCGTAAACAGCAATAGCCAGGCTACTCGCCCACCAGGGCGGACCAATACGAATACCGACAGCCGTAATTCCCCGGGAATATAATCCGAAGCGGTTTATAGCCTGAATTTGAAGCGTGTACGCCCCGGGAGCCATACCGTACAGCGTGATTTGCTGCTTATCTCCGTTATCTATCCATTCCTCCGACTGTCCGAGTAACCGATACCGATATCGAATTCCCTTCTGCTGATACCAGGAAAGACACGCATAGGACACGGTGATTAAATTTTCAAAATATGCACAGGTGTACAGCCCCTCGCCGGAGTCCGGTTGCAGCAGACGGTCACCACCGGCAACACGCACGACAGTGACATCGGGCGGCAAACTTTGCCGGAAAACAGAATCCGGATGAAAGTAATAAAAACCGTTCGATCCCGTGGAAAACAGCATTCTGCCATCTTTCAATCGGAAAAATGTGCCTTCTGCATAAAATTCGTCCTCTGACAACCCATCCGTCAAACAGTACCTGCAAACCCGATTTTCGGTAACATCCCAGGAAGCAAAACCACTCCTTGTAGTACACCAGATGGTACCGGCGTCGTCAACTGCAGCAACTAAAATGTTACTCAGAGGTGTTCTTTTTAACTCGTCGCTTCTGCGATAGGCCATACTGCCCTTATCCAGAAAATAGAGCAGGTTGCCATAAGCCAGAAAAGTTGAGTCGTTCCAGGGAATGAGCCCGCGAATACTCGGACGCAGGTCAGGTTCGCTAACCGAAGTACCATCAACCTGATTTGATAGTGGATTAAACCGGAAGATAGCTCCTTCCTTGCCAAGCCATACCTGGCGGCTGAGATCAGGAGCAAGATAGTGAATATTCCCCCGTTTGGGTATCCGGTCAAAAACTTCTATTTGGCCATCATCAGGATTTATTTTCCCCAGCCAACCCTGTTGTGATGCCGTCCAGATATCGTTTTCCATATCTCGGGCAATCATACGCAATGTACTGCGATATGGCGGATCCAGTCGCCATTTGCGGAGCAACTTTCCGTCTGACTCAAATAATTGAATTGTACCAAATTGACCAACGCCCCAAACTCGCCCCCGAGCATCCTGCGTAAAACTCCAGACCGCATTATAATTTTCATTTTTATCAATATCCGGCGTGCCGAGTGGGGACTTGGGGTAGATATACCTGCGCAACAAGCGGAAATCCTGATCGAAAACGTTAATTCCGCTGAAGAATGTGCCAACCCAAATTTCACCGCGGGACGTTTCATGAAAACCAATACCCTCGTGCAAGGGAACCACCTGACCCTGTCCGTCCAAAAACCCGCCGCAATATCGAATTTGCTGTCTATCAGGATTAAAAACATACACACCCTTGTTTGTCAGCAGCCAAAGATTTCCTTCCCGGTCTTCAACAACATTCGTGATACCTTCAGTTCCATAGCTCGGTATATTCCTTTGGCCGGGAACCACCTTGAACAGCCTTTTAGCGCCAGTTTTCACATCAAAATATCCAAACTCGGAAATGTCGCCGGAAAAAAACCAGAGCCGATGCCTGGAATCCTCCCTGAAAACAATTCGCTCCGATTTGAATATGTGATTCTGCGTTGCTGTCACACCGGTTTTCAAATCGTACGTCAGCACCTGAAAGAACGGGTTGCCAGGTGCCAGACAAGTCACCCAAAGCTTGTGTTGAGAATCCAGCGTTAAAACAGCCGGCCGGGCCGCCTGTCGAAACAGAGGATGTTTCTCCGGTTGTTTTCCCGAGAGCCACACTTCCGACGTGGCACGTTCAAGCAGTCCCAGAC
>JBEGNB010000444.1:0-7199 GCA_041182785.1 Bacteroidota bacterium | reverse complement strand
TTCATCGATCATATAAAACAATTATTCTACTAGAAATCCCAGCAAACAGCCAACGAAGTAAAAGAACTTCTGAAGGTACACGGAAACACCAGGGTTGACGATGTAAATTTGGATCAGGTGTACGGCGGCATGCGCGACATCACCTGTATGATCTGGGAACCTTCACTCCTCGACTCTGAAGAAGGAATCAGATTCCGCGGGTACTCTATCCCCGAACTCAGAGAAAAACTTCCTCACGCTCCCAATAGTAAGGAACCACTGCCAGAAGGACTGTTCTGGCTGATGCTGGTCGGTGAAATTCCTACTGAAGAACAGGTAAAATGGGTTACCGATAACTGGGTTCACCGCTCCAATATCCCCGACTACGTATTCCGCACCATAGATGCGTTGCCGGTTGATACGCACCCCATGACTCAATTCTCTGTGGGCATTCTGGCAATGCAGAAAACTTCTGTTTTCGCTCAGAAATACGCAGCCGGTATGAAAAAGTCGGATTACTGGGATGCTACCTATGAAGATTCAATGAATCTCATAGCCCGCCTCCCTCGTATTGCAGCGTACATTTTCCGTCGTATTTACCACAATAACGACCATGTACTGCCCGATATATCGCTCGACTGGGGCGGTAACTTCGCACACATGCTCGGTTATAACGATCAGGGATTCAGGGAGTACATCCGACTGTTCCTCACTATTCACGCCGATCACGAGGGCGGAAATGCATCTGCACATACAACACACCTGGTCGGTTCAACACTTAGTGACCCCTATCTGTCATTCAGCGCTGCCATGAATGCGCTGGCCGGACCGCTGCACGGACTCGCTAATCAGGAGGTTATCCGCTGGATCCAGAAAATGGTGGAAACTATCGGAACATCCAAACCTACCAAAGAACAGATCGCAACTTATGTGAAAAGCACACTGGACAGCGGAAGGGTTGTTCCGGGATACGGCCACGCCGTACTGCGCAAACCCGACCCGCGATATATGGCCCAAAAGCATTTCTGCGAGGAAAACGTCAAAGATGACGATCTGGTAAATATCGTCTGGAATATCTTTGAAGTAGTACCACCAATCCTGAGCAGTCTGGGCAAAGTGAAAAATCCGTGGCCCAATGTTGATGCGCACAGTGGCGCCGTACTTCTTCACTACGGAATGAAGGAATACAATTACTACACAGTGATATTCGGTGTGAGCCGCGCTCTTGGTGTACTGGCCGCCCAATGCTGGAGCAGGGCGCTCGGTCTTCCGCTTGAAAGACCAAAGTCTGTCACTACTGAGTGGGTAAAACAGTATCTATCCGATAAATAACTGTTGGTTTCCGTAAAAAAAGGGCCGTACTCAATCTGAATACGGCCCTTTCTTAGAGCTTGTTCAGGATTCTCTCGCCGAGTCAAAAACGGCTCATTTTTCGCCATTTTTCACCTTTTTTCAGTTACGTAGCTCCGGCTATGCGCCTTCAAAAATGCAAAAACTGACAAAAAATCAGCCTGTTTTTGCCAACGGCAGAGAATCCTGAACAAGTTCTTATTTTTCAGGAAGAGTCAACCAGAAATTATTGACTCCTTCGCCCTGGATAATCATAATTTCCTGGGCATTCAGCAGTTCAAGAAGCGCAAGAAAGGTGACAATGGCATGTACCCTGTTCTCCAGCTGCATAAACAATTCTTCAAAATCTTTCTTTCCACCCTCCCTGAGACGGTCGGTCAGATACTGACGCTGGTCCTGTATGGTATAGCTGTAATTATAAACAGTATGAACGCGTCTGGTTTTTTTCTCTTCATCGAAACGGTTTATCAGTCGCTCGAAGGTGCGGAGCAGTTTGTACAGTGAAACGGATTCCAGCTCCGTGTCGGCCAGTGTCTGTTCGGCCAGACGCTTCAGTTCCTCGGAAGCATAACCCCGTGGATTCATGAACGACCGGATATCTTCCAGTTTTCGCAGGTCTTCCAGTACGCTTTTGTATTTTTTATACTCGAGCAGGCGTTGTACCAGTTCCTGTCTGGGGTCTATTTCATTGCCTTCTTCGTCCACCGGTTTTCTAGGGAGCAACATCTTGGCCTTGATGCGCATGAGTGTTGCTGCTACCACAATAAACTCGGAGGCCAGGTCAACATTCAGCGACTCCATCTGGTGAAGATACTCCAGAAATTCGTCGGTGATATTGGCTATGGGTATATTATAAATGTCGAGTTCGTCGCGTTCAATGAAGAACAGCAACAAATCAAAAGGTCCTTCAAAGACCGGCAATTTTATGGTAAACGTCTGACTCATAACAGGTCTTTGCCTATATCTCGACGGTAATACTTGCCCTCGAAATCTATAACCTTCGCATTTCGCTTCGATTTTCTGACTGCGGAGGTTATGTCTTTACCGAAACTGGTAACAGCAATTACGCGTCCTCCGCTGGTGACTGTTTCACCCGCCGTATTAATTGCCGTGCCCGCATGAAAAACTATGCTGCCTTTTACCTGGTCAAGTCCGCTGATTACCTTTCCCTTCTGATAGTCGCCCGGATATCCTCCGCTCACCAGAAAAATTGTGGTGGCTGTTCGTTTGTCGGTACGTATTTTCACTTTTCCAAGGGTTCCCTTCGCACAGTTCTCAAAGAGAGTAACCAGGTCATTTTTTAATCTGGGTATGACCACTTCGGTTTCCGGATCACCCATCCGGCAGTTGTATTCGATGACGTATGGTTCACCACCCACCTCAATTAATCCGAAGAATATAAATCCTTTATAGACTATTTTCTCCTTGTTTAAACCGGAAACAGTGGGTTTGATAATACGCTCTTCCACTTTTTGCCACATCATGTCATCCACCAGTGGTACCGGACTTACGGCTCCCATCCCTCCGGTGTTTGGGCCCTTGTCCTTTTCACCGATGCGTTTATAGTCTTTTGCTTCCGGGAGTATTTTGTATTTTTTACCGTCTGTAAGTACAAACACGCTGAATTCTGTTCCTGTCAGAAACTCCTCCACCACTACCCTGCTACCCGATTCACCGAATTTTCCGCCCAGCATTTCCTGGAATTCTTTCACAGCTTCCTTGTGGCTTTGGCAGATAACCACTCCTTTTCCGGCAGCAAGTCCGTCGGCTTTCAGGACAATGGGCAGTGCGTGCTGCTTCAGGTAACTGACTCCTTCTCCTGCACTGTCGGCAGTAAACTCCCGGTATGAGGCAGTTGGAATACCGTGTCTTTGCATAAACAGTTTGCTCCATGCCTTGCTGCCTTCCATTACGGCACCTGCTTTCGACGGACCAATCACGGGTATAGCTTTCAGGTGTTCTTTTTCCTGAAAATAATCCCATATACCTCTTACAAGAGGCTCTTCAGGGCCCACCACAACCATATCTATCCTGTTTTCCTGCACAAATTTTTCTATGGCAGGAAAATCATTCGGATTGATTGCCACATTTTCACCGCACGCCGAGGTGCCCGCATTCCCGGGGGCTATGAACAGTTTCTCGCACCGGCTACTTCCGGAAAGTTTCCATGCGATGGCGTGTTCGCGACCCCCGGAACCGAGGAGCAGAATTCTTTTTTGCTTGCTCATAATATTTTACAGACGTTCAATCACCAGAGCTGAAGCGCCTCCGCCTCCATTGCAGATGGCTGCCAGACCGTATTTTCCGTTTTTTTGTTGCAGTACGTTACAAAGAGTGGTTACTATGCGCGCGCCAGAAGCTCCGAGCGGATGCCCGAGAGAAACTGCGCCGCCAAAAATGTTGTTTTTTTCGTGACTCACTTCCATTATCTTCTCAAAAGCCAGTGCAACCACAGAGAATGCCTCATTCACTTCAAAATAGCTGATGTCCTGAGCGTTCAGTCCGGCCATTTTCAGCGCCTTTGGTGCAGCCACTGTCGGAGATGTCGTAAACCACTCCGGAGCCTGTTCTGCATCGGCGAATCCGCGGATTACGGCAATCGGTTTCAGTCCGAGCCTTTTCACGGCAGTTTCGCTGGCGAGTATCAGTGCCGTGGCACCATCATTGATGGTACTTGCGTTGGCAGCAGTGACAGTACCATCGGGTGTGAAAGCAGGGCGTAATCCGGGAATTTTGTCGAATACTACTTTTCTGTATTCTTCATCGTCCAGTATTCTGAGCGGATCTCCTTTTTTCTGGGGTATTTCGACGGGCACTATTTCTGATGCGAGATAACCATTTCCGGTTGCCTCCGCTGTTCTTTTGTAAGAGTCAGTGGCATAAGTATCCTGCTGCTCCCGGGTGATACCGTATTTTGCAGCAGTTCTGTCGGCAAAAACACCCATGGCATTCTGGTCGTAAACATCAGTGAGGCCATCTTTGGCGAGACCGTCAATCAGTTCTGCGTTTCCATATTTGTAACCCCAGCGGGCATTAGGTATATAATATGGTATCTGCGACATATTTTCCATACCGCCGGCAACGACAATATCATTTATGCCAAGCATGATGGACTGTGCGCCGAAGGTGATGGCCTTCATGCCGGAGGCGCATACTTTGTTGACTGTTGTGCACGGTACATTATCGGGTAAACCGGCAAAACGTGCCGCCTGTCGGGCCGGCGCCTGTCCGAGGTTGGCGCTGACCACGTTACCCATAATAACTTCGTTGACCTGATCGGCCGGTATTCCGGCTTTTTCAAGGGCGCCTTTGATGGCGGTTGCGCCGAGTCTGGTTGCTGATACACCGGACAAAGATCCTCCGAAACTCCCTATCGGGGTTCTGACTGCTGAAATGATGAAAACTTCTTGCATGGTTTGGTTAGGTATGTAGTTTTTGAAATTGTCTGGTCAGTAGCCTCCCGCCGAATCGTCTCCTCGGTTGTCGGCTACTCCCTGCCATTTTCCGTTTGGCAAACGCATGATGGCCTCCAGTCGGCCAATACTCTCTCTTGCGTTTATGGTGTGCCCTTTCTTTTGGAGAGCCTGTTCTGCCTCCGGAGAGAGACAACCATCTTCCATGGTAATCTGGTCGGGTCTCCACTGGTGATGGAAACGTTTTGCCTGAACGGCCTCCGGAAGAGTCATTCCGTATTCCACGACATTGAGCAGTACCTGAAATACGGTGGTGGGTATAGTTGTGCCACCCGGCGTGCCGAGTATCATCCATGTTTTCCCTGTACGGGTAACGATGGTGGGTGTCATGCTGCTGAGTGGTCTTTTGTTGGCGGCTACGGAGTTGGCTTTTCCTCCAACAGCACCATACATGTTGGGTACCCCCGGTTTGGCACTGAAATCATCCATTTCATTATTCAGGATGAAACCAGCACCACCGACAACGGTTTTGCTTCCGTAACTGTCATTCAGGGTGGTCGTGATGGAAACAGCATTGCCTTCGGCGTCAACAATACAGAAGTGGGTGGTTTCTTCGCTTTCTTTTGCAACACCTGCCGTTATATCTGTACTCGCTGAAACGGTATCGGCTTTAAAATCGGCCATCCTTTTTTTTAGATACGCAGGATCAGTCAGTGTCGTCTGGGGCACTTTGTAAAAATCGGGATCTGCCAGATGCACGGCCCGGTCGGCAAAAGCCCTCCTTTCTGCTTCGGCTATTACGTGAACGGCTTCTGCACTGTGAAACCCATATTGTTTCAGCGGATATCCGGAGGTCATACCAATAAGCTGCCGAAGGATAATACCACCGCTGCTTGGTGGAGGCATTGTCACTACCCGGAGTTCTTTCCAGTCGAACTCGAGCGGACGTCTCCATACACTTTTATAGTTCTTGAGATCTTCGGCTGTGATGATTCCGCCTTTTTTTTCCATTTCTCTCAGGATCAGGGTGGCGGTGGCACCTTCGTAGAAACCTGCCCTGCCCTCTCCTGCTATTCTGCGAAGTGTTTGTCCGAGGTCTTTCTGTATGAGCCAGTCGCCAGCTTTCCAGCCCTCCATTTTTATGAAAACAGGCATCAGACTGCTGTTTCTCACAAAAAGCATTTTTTGTTCATTAAGTCCTTCGGCCTCCTGTTCGGTAATCTGGAATCCCTTTTCAGCCAGATCCACAGAGGGCATAACCAGTTCACCCCATTTGAGTCGTCCATATTTTCTGTGTGCTTCATACATCCCGTCAACAGCTCCGGGTACTCCGCATGACAGTACTCCCTGCTGAAGTTTTTTGGTAAGTACCTGACCCGTTGAATCCTGATACATTTTTTCCTGAGCGGCCGCCGGAGCTTTTTCCCGAAAATCTAGACAATAGGCATTACTCAGTTTGTCCCGGTATATCATGAAGCCTCCGCCGCCGATATTACCGGCTTGCGGATACACCACAGCAAGTGCAAAATGAACGGCAACAGCCGCATCTATGGCGTTACCTCCTTTTTTGAGAATTTCAACACCCACTTTGGTAGCAAGCGGATGGGCAGATACAACTACGGCGCTGTCAACGGTTATTTCCTTTTTTATTTCATAAGGAAATGGAACGATAGCCGACGATTGGGCCGGCATGGTAGCTGGAAGAAGCAGGGGTGCGAACGCAGCGAGTCGGAATAGCTTGATCATCTTCAGGTCAGATATATTTTCAAGGTGCAAACGTAGGGCTATTTTGTGCCAGGATTAATATGATTCCGCTTATTTTTATGAATCTGTATCATCTCTTTATGTACTTTAACTTCTTAACAAATCCATAAATTATGTCTGAAACAGCCAAATAAACATATCCTTTTCTATTTTTGCATTTAATGAATGATTTGAAAGGTTTTTTACAGCCTTTTCACCAAAATCAAAGCATAACTGTGAAGACAAATGACAAAAGACCCGGGTCTTTGATCCGGAGGGTGTTGATTTTTCTTTCCACGAGAAAAAGATTATACCTGGGTGGCTCACTCGCCGTGCTGGCGGCACTCGCCATTCTGCTTCAGCAGAAACTGGGGGGCAATCAGGCTGCAGCTATTTCAAATTCGCTGAAACTGACATCCCTGAACGGACTGCCTGCCAACGAACGCTGGGGATTCGATCTCGACGATTATATCATGGATGAGGTGGAACTAAGGCCCGGAGATGTACTCGGCGAAATTCTCATGGAACAGGGTATGACTTATCCGCAGGTAAATCAGCTGGTAGTTCAGTGTAAAGACAAATTCAATATATCTTCTTTCAGAATAGGACACAAACTGCATTTCCTCACACAGGGTATCAATCCCTCCCCGCAGTTTATGGTATATGAACCATCGCCGTATCAGTTTACAATTTTTCAGTTACAGCCTCCTTTTG
>JBEGNB010000443.1:0-4702 GCA_041182785.1 Bacteroidota bacterium | reverse complement strand
ATTTTTGACTGTGTACTGGGGTTATTCCTTGCACCGTTCAACCTGATGATTGCCTTTGCTGTCCAAGGTGATTATCAGATACTTATGGCATTCTGGATGGTGGGATTACTGCTCATTTTTTACAGCTACCGTACGCTGCGCGCCTTCTCCATCGGAAGCAAATTTTTGGGTAGTACCCCTTTTCACTTTTTATTGTACCTTTGCGCCGTTGAAATTATGCCGCTGGTGATTCTGGCCAAACTGGCACTACTCCAGACGGATTGATAATCAGCTAATCACCGCTTCCTTAATACCAACGGAACACTCACCGGGTTACACCGGTCCTTCACCCAAACTCTGATTAATAATTCACAAACAGTTATATCCCGAATGTCTGCATCAGCTGCACCCCTTCAGGAAACTGCTCCCCTAAGAGTCCAAAATATCCTGATTTCTCAGGCTAAGCCAGCGGTTACCGTTGCTTACGAGGACCTCGAGCGAAAGTATGGTGTACGTATTGATTTCGAGCCCTTCGTCACGCTTGAGGGGTTAACGGAGAAGGAGTATCGCAAGAATCGCGTTTACCCCAATGACTTTACGGCCATCGTTTTCACCAGCCGTCATGCGGTTGATCACTTCTTCCGGCTGTGCGGCGAGATGCGCATCAAGATGTCGGAAGATACCAAATACTTCTGTGCCACGGAGGCTATAGCCAACTACCTGCAGAAGTTCATCATGTTCCGAAAACGGAAGGTCTTCAACGGGAACAAATCTGTCCTGGAGCTAAAATCCTATATCCTTCGTAACAAAGACGAGAAGTTTTTCCTGCCGTGTAACGAACTCGGCAATCCGGAAATAACCAAATTTTTTGCCGAACTCAAGGTGTCTATTCAGGAGGCTGTCATGTACCGCAACGTGAATAACGACCTTCTGCATCTGAAAGATGTAAAGTTCGATATCATTGCCTTCTTCTCGGCCAACGAAATCAAATCGCTGTTCGAACAGTTCCCCGAATTCAAACAGGAGGACCGCCGAATATGTGTATTCGGAACAGCAGCGCTCAAGGCCGTAACCGAGCGCGGTATGGAGGTGAATATTCAGGCAGGAACGCCCGAAGCACCATCCATCGCCGTGGCACTGGAAAACTATCTCAAAGTTTCCAATAAAGTCTGACGACAATCATTGTCAGGTTTGCTTTGAAAATCTGAATTGATAATTATTTTTGCCGGGCCTGCGTTCCATTATGAACGAAGGCCCGCTTTTTGTTTTTCAATCAAAAATATTGTCAGATGAGCAAACTCAAACACATCAAGCGCAACCCCAATTCGCACGACAAAGACGATAGCCGCAAATTCATGACGGTTCTGGCTGTTTCGACCGCGCTGCTCATGGTATTAATGTATTTCCTTTTTGCACGCTAACGAATTTTCAGCTCAGCGGTTATGCGTCGGTACTTTCGGAGAGATTTTCTTAAACTGGCCGGCCTCGCTGCACTGATGCCCGAGTTTTCCGGTTTCAATATGCCCGCTTCCTCCTCCCGGATCAAGCGCAATCCCGTCCTGCCCAAACGGCTGAAAGCAGGCGACAGGGTGGCGCTGGTTGCACCGGGCAGCCCGCCCTCAGACGAGAAACTCGCTCTGGCCCTGTCGAACCTGACCACCCTCGGGTTTCAGGTCAGAGAGGGCGCAAACCTGCGTAAAAAAAACGGATACCTCGCCGGTGCCGACGCTGACCGTTTGTCGGATCTCCATCAGGCCTTTTCCGACCCGGACATAGATGCCGTTTGGTGCGTACGGGGAGGTTATGGCTGCGCCCGCCTGCTGCCTGGTCTCAATTTCAATATCATCAGAGACAATCCAAAGGTGTTTATCGGGTACAGCGATATCACAGCATTGCATATTGCCATTCATCAGCAGACAGGACTGGCTACTTTTCATGGCCCCGTTGCGGTGTCTGATCTGCCCGCGTTTACGCTCGATCACCTGCGCGCTGTTGTTCAAAACGGAGAAGTCCCTCACCGGATTCAGGGGGTGCCCGATCCGCAGGCTCCACCGCACTATCAGCCGTTTGTTATCGCCCCGGGCAGGGCAGAGGGTACGCTGACCGGAGGTAACCTGGCGCTCCTTTCCGCGCTCGCCGGTACGCCCTTTGCGCCCGTCTTCAAAGATAAAATTGTATTTATAGAAGATGTGGGGGAAAAACCCTACCGCATAGACCGGATGATTACCCAGCTCCTTCAGGCAACAGACCTGAGGAAAGCAGCGGGTATTGCACTGGGTATTTTCGATGACTGTGAGCACGACCCCGGGAGTCCGTCACTCACGCTCAGGGAAACACTCGGTCTTTGCCTCGGAAATCTGGGGATACCGGTGTTTTACGGACTGCCATTCGGACATATTCAGAGACAGTGTACGCTGCCTTATGGGGTGAAAGCAGAACTTGATGCGGATGTTTTCAGCCTTGTTATGTCCGATTCGGCTGTTTTATCCGGCTAATTATTGGCAAACGAACTGTTTTTAACGAAACAGTTTTAAAATGTGCTTTACTTTGCATTCAAGCAAGACTTGAATCAATCTATCATGAGTAAAGCAAAACTGACTACACTTGTTCTCCTCGCAGCATTCCTGACCGGGGGTACCCTTCACGCACAACTGAAATACGGCTTCAAAACCGGATTGAATCTGGCAACAGTCAAGGGGCCGTCGGAGCTCGATGATGCGGGTCTTTCGCTGGAAAGCTGGAAAAATGTGGTAGGATTCCACATCGGTCTCACGCTTGCCCATAAATTCACCGATAACTTCGGCGCAAGAGGCGAATTCCTTTATTCCAAACGCGGTGGCCAATATACTTTCGACGGCCAGTCATACCGCTTCTTCAATTATGACGGGGGGGTGTCCTATGCCACAGGCCGCTCCAAATACCTGCTTAATATCAATAATTCTTACCTGGATATCCCGCTGACGGTGTATGCCAAAGCAGGAAGTTTCGAGTTCTCGGCTGGCGGATATGTCGGATTTATGGTGCAATCACTCGGAGAAGGCGCCCTGCAGTTCACGCAGGGAGTTACCGAAAACAACCTCACCATCAATGATACGGAATTCTTCCTGGACTACAACTACCGCACAGACAAACCCGGGGAAGCCGTAGAGGGAACCGAAACACAAATTGTCCGCGTGGACAACCGGAATCTGGAGCTGCCCAAGACAATCGGCGCCTATTTCGATTACCCCGACGACAAGGGCAATGTGTTCAACAGCCTCGACTACGGCCTGATTGGCGGTGTCTCTTTCTATATGAGCAGCGCGCTTTACCTGAGTGCACGCGTTCAGTACGGACTGGCGGATATTTCCAATAACAATGCCGATATTGCAAAAGCACGCACTGGCGACGCGAAATCTTTGATCCTGCAAAATGACAGGGATCAGAATTTCGTTATTCAGGCATCTGTCGGATTCAGCTTCTGATTAACCCTCAAAAATACAACCAATGATGCCGAGCAAAAAAAATCTGTACCAGCTTGTTTTCATCGCCTCGCTTCTCTGGCTCTCCTGCACCAAGGTGAACCTCGATAATGCAGAACTGGGCGACCGCACTGCCGACTATGCTTTCCCGCTTTTCAGTACGGAAATCAAGCTCAAAGACCTCCTGGTCAATCTGCTCAATGATACACTGAGCGGCGATACCATTTTTATTAATCCCGATAATAGCGTCACGCTTTTCTACTCGGGTGACGTGGCCGAAAAAAAGGCTTCTGATATCTTCGGCTTTCTGCAGGTCGGTATATTTCCAATGGGAGATTCCGTTATTACCACGGTGATTCCCGGGCCCACGGGCGTGGGCGTGCGCGTGGTGGACCTGAAGGCCGGAACGCTGTATTTTTCCCTGATTAATACCTTGCAGGATACGATAACCGGTTATTTCGACCTGCCACAGATGAGTAAAAACGGCGTGCTTTTTCGCACAGCATCATTCACCGTGGCACCTGGCAAATCCTGGAACTCGGGCGTAATTGATGTAGCCGAACATCGCCTGAACATGAATAATAACCAGCTTTCATTCAGGTACTTCGCCTACACACCGAACGGAAATCGCGTAAAAGTGCCCAATCTGTCGGGCTTCGATGTGGGTGTGGCTTTTTCGAACCTGAAATTCAGCTATCTGGAAGGAAACTGGGGTAATCAGGAATATCAGCTCACCCGGGATACCATTGAAATTGATATCAACCAGACCAACCTGAAGGGTGATGTACGGGTAACAAACCCCAAAGTGACCATGCGTATCCTTAACTCATGGGGCTTTCCGACACGCGGAGTAATCAAATACCTGAGCTTTATTGGTCAGAACGGCGAGGAAATTCCGCTTAACAGCACCGTTTTTCAACAGTCGCCCAACGGCAGCAAATACGTTGACTTTGCGTACCCGTTGTGGAGTGCCGGAGAGATCGGGCAAACCAAGTACACAGATATTGATCTGGACAATACCAATTCCAATATTGCCGATATCTTCAACAGTCAGCCTACCCGCCTGATTTATGAGGTGGACGGTATCAGTAATGCCAATTCAGATCCCGATGTGATTGGATTCCTGACGGATGAAAGTGCTATAAGGCTGCAAATCAGGGTGGAACTGCTGCTGGAAGGATCGGTGCGCAATTTTGGCGCCGAACAAACAGTTCCGCTCGATTTTTCGGGTATGAACAGTCTCGACTCGGCCGGTATTGAAT
>JBEGNB010000442.1:0-9770 GCA_041182785.1 Bacteroidota bacterium | reverse complement strand
CAAAACACCCGGTATTCGGACTGGATATGCCGGTCTCTTGTCCCGGTGTGCCGACTGAACTGCTAAATCCCCGCGATACATGGGATAGTGGTTCCGATTACGATGCCAAAGCCAAAGCACTCGCACAGGAATTCAATAACAACTTCTCGAAATTTGCCGATCAGGTGAAGCCGGAAGTGCTGGCCGCCGCACCCAGGGTGTAAAAGGGTATGGGGTATAGGGTGTTTTTTGCGATAGGAAGCTCCAGGGTAGAATAATATCTGGCACGGAATACCGAAGTGCCGATATTCTGTCTGGTCGTTCATGTGCTCATGTGAGCATAGTGAAGTGGTCCGGGAAACATTCACCAGTACTTCGGTATTCGAAACACAGTGACCTCATATCCTTTACCGGAGCATGTCCAGGATTTCATGCCGATGTCAAAAGTGAACCGTTTTGATTCGGCGAGAGAATCCTGGATATGCTCTAAAACTCATTCTCAAAACACCCGGCATCCGGCATGGTACCATCGCGTAATTTTCCTTCCAGGTCGGTATTGATGCCGGGAACAGGCGCCGCGTAGCGGTTGGCAATGGAATGAAGGGTGTCGGGCCGGAATATTCGCTTGTCCGGATCAACAAATATGGTGTCTTTGTTGTCTGCGTTGATACAGGGCTGACAGTGCTCCATGAAATCGGGATAGGCATTCTCCTTGAGCAGGTCGCGCACGCGCACGATACAGTTGCTGAACTGGTAATCGAACTGAGCAGGATCGTTCACGCGGTCGAAAAGACTGATCTGATCGGCGCGGCTGCCATAAAAGATGCAATTTCTGAAACGGGCCTTCAGCGGAAACAGGGCATATTGCTCGCAGACCGGATCAAGGCACAGGGCATTGCCCATTCTCAGGGCGTCACCATCAACGCCGTAGCTGGTGGCTGTGCAATAAGTAAAATTGTAATTTCCTCCGTATTCCAGCTGGATGCAATACCCGGCATTGCTGTAAAACAAGCAGTTTTCAGCGGTTATGTCTGCATGTATGCCGATCAGACCCGGCCCGGCCGTGTTGTATATCTGTGTATTCTTCAGTGTCAGGTCTGACGCAGAATCTACCCGGATACCAATGATGGAGTTGCGTATGATACAGTGCTGCACCTGATGGCCGCGCGTACTCTCCTGTAGCCAGATGCCTGTCCACTGCCCCGGATCCTCGTCAAACTCGGATTCCAGGCGGTCACTTTCGATGATAACCGGGTTGTCGGAGGTGCCTTCAATAATAAGTTTCCCCGTCCCGCGGAAGGCCATATACCCATCGCTGTATCGGTAAACAGCCGTATCTGTCTTGATTTTTCCGAGTCCCCCGTGCACATACACGCGTGTGCCCGCAGGCATGCGAACGGTGCACGAGTCAATTACCAGGATTCCGTAGATGACGTAGGGCCGCGGATCGTCCCATACCCATTCGCTGCCGCCGCAGTTGTAGCCTGCAACACCCCCGGCGCCAAAACGGGAGGGCAGATAGACTGCATTCTGTCCCCAGGCCTCCAGCACTACCTGCTGCATGTTGCCGTTTGTCTCGAAAACGAGGTTTTCATCCAGTATGAACGGACTGCTCTGGTCGTTCGGATTGATGGTGACCTCGGCGAAAACATACATACTGTCGTTGGGCGCAATTTCCAGATCGGTGAAACTGTCGCCGGAAATACCATCCACATTCAGGTTGAAACGGGACTGGTCACCTTTTTCCAGTTTAAGGGACGAGATGCGTATGCTCTTGCTGTGGCGATTGTATATCTTGAAATAGCGCGTGGCCGACCCAACCTGCGTAAACACCGTGTCGAATCGCAGGGTATCGGTGCTGAACTCCAGCTTGTCCTGAGGATCAGTGGTAAAGCTCTCTTTCTGGCAGGAGGTCAGAATGGCTGCGATTATGGCAATGGAAACAAGCGTTCTCATATTGAATGGCTGTTGAAGGGTGACGGGTCAGGCGGTGCCGCGGTTGCGCGTACGCCATACGGATATCATCATTCTGACGGCAAAAACCGGTGCTGCAACGATACTGCCAACTCCGAAAAACAGCATCTCGTTCCAGATGAAATGCTCCATATCCATTTTTTCAAAAGGTGGCAGGTGCCCGGTTATCGGATCCCATGTCTGTTCCTCAATGTAAGACATGAACCCGTTGACCTTGTCAATGAGAAGGAAGGTCAATGGAAACATCAGCAGTAACAGTACAATTTTGAGTACTTGCTGTTTCGCCAGAAAGGTATGGCCAACCAGAAAGGTGTACCGGGTGAGCGTGATGAGTGTCACAATGAAAATGATATTCAGTGTTCGGAAGGGCCATACGTACATGGCCTTGTCAATTTTCGACAAAACAGCCCACACAACAACACCGGTGAATATCCACCATACCATTTCGAGTGCGAGTAGCGCCAGATTTTTCTTGTTCATGTTTCAGGACGGGGCGAGGAATAAGCCGCGCAATTGCAACGGTCTTTTTCGCCCCGCAAAGAACGTGAATTATACCGTTATATGTGTCACGACGATGTCATCGCGGGCTTGTCCGGACGAATAAACGAACCGGCCAGCATCCCGCTCGCACTGGCCGCAAGTCCGTACAGCATCGGCGGGAATTCGGCCCAGAACTGTGCAGTACCTTTCAGTGTGCCAGAGGCCGCCAGATCGGGCAGGGTGAAGTTGGTGGTCGCCCATACGCTTATACCAAGCAGCATGGACAGGGTAGCACCCAGCGCACTGGCCTTTTTCCAGTATAATCCCGACACAAGGGGCACAAACAGTGAAACCAGGCTGAAGGCCGACGACTCTCCCACCAGTTCATAGATATTATTGCGCATCAGGCCCATACAACCGGAAATAATGCCCACACCCACTACCGAGAATCGCATTACCTGCAGTAATTCCTTGTCACTCATATCCTTGCGCAAAGGCCGTATCAGGTTTTCTCCGATAACGGTGGCAGGAGCAAGCATGGCACCACTGCAGGTGCTCAGAATGGCTGAAATCAGCGCTCCGAAAAACAGTATCTGTACACCCAGTCCGCTGTGCTGAAGTACCATCCGCGGGATCATCATCTGGGTATCGCCCTGTGCCAGCTCCGGATACAGCATCTTGCCGCAGTAGCTGATAATGAGCGGCAGCGCTGCGATGGTGAGGTACATGCCGCCGGCTATATAGCACGAAATGATGGATGCGCGTACACTTTTGGCCGACATCACCCGCTGGAATACGTCCTGCTGCGGAACGCTCCCAAGACCAATAGTCATCCAGGCTGCAAACCAGTGAACTACATTGATGGGCTTGCCGGTGTCGGGAAAAAACTGAAAAAAACCTGCCGGAGCAGCTTCTGCCATTTTACCAAAGCCTCCCACGGCTCCCACCATTTCCGCCGCCAGAACTGTCAGACCGATAATAATGGCAATCGTCTGAAAAAAATCGGTCACAGTCACCGACCACATTCCTCCAACGTAGGTATAGGCGAGTACCATCGTGGTGCACAGCAGTACACCCCAGTGATACTCCAGTCCGGTAACACTCTGCATCACAATCGCCAGGGCCACAATCTGTGCGGTAATCCAGCTGAAAAAGGACGGAACCATCAGAAATGCAGATATTATCTCGGCCCTCCTCCCAAAACGTATCTCGAAAAAATCGTTGAACGTGAGTATATTCATGTTGTACAGCGGCCGGGCAATCAGCAAACCTGCCAGTACAAGACAAAGCGCCGCCCCGAACGGATCTTCGATAACCCCCAGCAACCCGTGTTCGGCAAATTCCGAGGAGGCTCCCATTACTGTTTCCGAGCCAAACCAGGTGGCAAAAAGGGCACAGGCTACCATATATACAGGAAGATGTTTCCCGGCAACCACAAAGTCGGAAGCGGTTTTTACATTGCGGGAAGCCCACCAGCCAATGGCAAGTGTACCCGTGAGATAAAGAAGGATGAATCCGATCAGCATTGGCCCCGTGAAGCAGATTTCTTTGACGAATGAATTTGTACGCAGCAAAGAAATAGTTTTTACAGATTTTCAGCCATTTTTTGTCAGTAGCTGTCCGATAGATTCTTTGGCAGGCTGCTTATTCCCTTTTTGGGCGTAATTTTGCACTAAACCATTTCAACCTGAAAAATATGAGACAATCAGCTGCTTTAATCGCCTTCTTTTGCGTCATGCTTTCTGTAAGAATGCAGGCTCAGCAACAGATGTTCGAGCGGATGTGGTACCCGGTAAAAGTAAACGGGGTTGACCTGAAATTCCCGTTCGCCGGCGGTCTGAACGCGCCACAGTTCTCGCAAGCCGATTTGAATCGCGACGGACTGCAGGATCTGGTGGTGTTCGAACGCGTGGGAAATATCCTGCTTACTTTCCTGAATAATGGCACTCCCAATGAAGCCGATTACACGTTCGCTCCCGAATATGCCTGCTTTTTTCCTGAAATGGTGGATTATGTGGTGATGCGGGATTTCGACAAGGACGGTGCCGCAGATATCTTTACCGGCTCTGTACTGGCCAGCCGCCAGGATATTCAGGCTCACAAGGGTTATTACGACGGAAATATCCTGAAATTCAATCCATATCTGTTCTCTTTTCCCGGCTGCAGCCTGTGCGACTCCCTTTATATTCACTACCCCGACGATGATATGCCCGGACTCTGGAATAACCTGCCGGTAAACAGAGGCGATATCCCGGCCTTCGACGATATTAACGGCGATGGCGATATAGATATAGTTACGTTCGAAGCCGCAGCCGGCGGACATGTATGGCTGCTCGAAAACCAGTCTGTCGAACTGGGTCTCGGCCTGGCCAATATGCAGTTCAAACTGGTGACGCAATGCTGGGGAGGTTTTTATGAGAGCGGACTGGAGGCCTGTTACTGCGACCTGGCTCCCACACCCGATTGTTGCGCACCTTGTTTCGGTGGCCCCGCCGACGACCGGAATCTGCACCCCGGATCTACGGTGATGACCTTCGACGCCGAGGGCGATGGCGACAAGGAAGTGGTACTCGGAGATGTGTCTTTCTCCTGTCTGAACTACCTGCACAACGGAGGATCTTCCACACATGCCTGGATGACCAGTCAGGATACAGCCTTCCCTTCTTACAATGTCCCCGTTGATATGCCGGTGTTCCCGGCCGGGTTTTACCTGGATGTTGACAATGACGGCAGAAAGGATTTCATCGCCGCCCCCAATAATCCAACTATCGGTGAAGACCGTAAAAATGTGTGGTTTTACAAGAATACAGCACCTGCAGGGCATTATTTTGAACTTCATGAGCGCTCTTTCCTGACGGGTGACATGATTGACCTCGGTACAGTGGCGCACCCGGCATTTGCCGATGTGAACGCCGACGGACTTACCGATCTGGTGGTCGGTAATTATGGTTATTACACTCCGGGTGTACCGGTAAACGCCCGGTTATACCTTTTTGAGAATACCGGAACACCCACCTCACCCCAATTCGAACTCACGAATTCCGACTGGATGGGACTTTCGGAGTTTACAACGGGCGACTACGACTTTTCACCCACTTTCGGTGATCTCGACAGCGATGGCGATCTCGATCTTTTGGTGGGTAATAATATCGGCGGGTTTTATTACTACAAAAATGTGGCTGGCCCCGATCAGCCCATGATCCTGCAGCGCGACCAAAGTGCAATTTGGGGGCAAATTGACGTAGTAGGGTCGGTGTCAACGCCCGTCTTGTATGATCTGGATCAGGATGGCCTCCTCGATATCGTGGCCGGCGAACGCACCGGATATGTCAATTTTTTCAGAAACAAAGGAACTGCTTCCACCCCGGTATTTTCTGCTGTGCCGGAAATCGGCAGGGTAGGGCAGGTGGACGCACGAACACCCTTCGATGCAGCAGGCTACTGCGCTCCAACTGTTATACAAACCACCGATGGCCCCCTCCTGCTCATCGGAACGCAGGGAGGGCATCTGGAAGCCTATTTCATTTCTCAAAATCTGCAGGATACCTTTTTCCTGACAGACCCTCGCTGGGGCGGTATTGACGCCGGCAACCGCAGCCACCCCGCACTTGCCGATCTTGACAGCGATGGAATTCTGGAAATGGCACTCGGAAATGCCCGGGGCGGCCTTACAATCTATAAAACTGTTCTGCAGGATTGCTCTGTTTCGGCTACAGAACCACCGGCACCCGGCTCTGAACTGAAAATTAGTCCGAACCCCGTTCTGCAGTGGGCCCGTATCGAATGGCAGGGTCACAGCGACGCGTCCTGGCGTGCCTTCAATGCACTCGGACAGTTAACAGCAGAAGGAAAACTGGATGCATCAACAGGATATCTCGACGTGAAAACGTGGCCCTCCGGTGTCTATTTCATCGAAGCTGTATCGGGCAGAGATAGACAAAGCGGCAGATTGATAAAAGAGTAAGAGCATGTTCAGGATTCTATCGCCGAGTCAAAAACGGCTCATTTTTCGCCATTTTTCAGTTACGTAGCTCCGGCTATGCGCCTTCAAAAACGCAAAAACTGACAAAAAATTAGCCTGTTTTTGCCGCCGGCAGAGAATCCTGAACATGCTCTGAGCCTAAAGGTCGAAGACATAACCCTCATTGAGGAACTGTTCGTACTTCACCCGGTCAAAACTGTACAGTTTGGCCGGGCGATGTGCAACGCCCTCCTGTAGTTCATCGCTCTCCACCAAAAAACCCATGGAGAGTATCTTTTTGCGAAAATTCCGCTTGTCGAGTTTCTTGGGAAGATCCAGAACGGAGTCGTAAAGTTGCTGGAGTTCCGAAAGTGTGAATTTGGGCGGCAACAACTCAAAACCGAGCGGGGCCGTTCTTACCTTCCGTTTCAGGCGTTTCAGGCAACTGTCCAGTATCTCGTTGTGGTCGAATGCCAGGTCCTTCACCTCCGATAACTTGTGCCACCGGGCAGACTGTGCAAATGATGCGGGATTGATTATGTGCTTGCCCACTTTTACCAGCGAGAAATAGGCGACTGTAATTACCCGCCCTAACGGGTGCCTGTTCACCGAGCCAAACGTTTTTACCTGCTCCAGATATACACCCCGAAGTCCTGTCAACTGCTCCAGTACCCGCTCCGCCGCCGCATCCAGATCCTCATTCGGATACACCAGATCACCCGGAAGCGCCCATTTGCCCTTGTACGGAGCCGCACCCCGCTGTATAAGCAGGATGTTCAATTCGCCTTCGTCGAACCCGAAGATAACGTTGTCAACGGAAAAGGCTGATTTGAAAAAACTCTCGATTTCACTCATACAAACGGAGAAACATGGCCGGTTTGGCCCGACAAATATACAAGACTTATTGTAAAATTTACACCATATGCGCAAACAGCCTTTCTGCGAACTTTTATTGGTGTGTTGTGTTCAGTTTTATGAAGTAATTTGAGCACTTGCCAATCAAATGACTTACCTTTGTCCCTGAATTCCATGAAACATGGGGTTATCCTCCCGTTTTTTAATCCGGAACGCATTCATCGTTTAACATAGGATCACCCTTAAAACTCCGGTGAGTATGCAAATTGACGTCCCATCCCATATCGAGAAACTTCTTTTTCTTCACGAATCGCTGGTCATACCGGGTTTCGGGGGCTTTACTGCTACCCGTACTCCTGCCACTACCGATTATCCTGCCGGTACGGTCAGCGCAGCATCCAAAACGCTTGCATTCAGCGAAAATCTGACTGTTGACGATGGCCTGCTGGTCAGTGATATTACCCTGAGCCACGGTATCAGCCAGTATGACGCACAGCGCGTCGTAACCGAGTTTGTGGAAAAAATGCAAAGCCTCCTCAATCAGCGCGAAATAGTCACGCTGCCCGGGGTAGGCCGCCTTTATAAAAATTATGTGCAGAAAATTCAGTTTCTGCCCGACACTACCAATTTCAACCCGGCTTCTTACGCACTTCCCCCGCTTCAGTTTTCTCCGATTACCAGAGCCCGCGAGGTCAGCCCGGATTTGGCTGCCCAAACCGGCGTTGACGAGGCCGCTCTGAATAATCCGGCTACACCCCCAGCTCAGCAACCCCCTGTGTACGAACAGGCATATACCCAACGCCGTCAGGGAGGCTCGTCAATAGGCGTCGCCCTCGGTGTTGTTCTGCTTCTCGGATCTCTGCTGGCCGGTATCTGGTACTGGCAAAACAGAAAGGAACCCGAGGAGAAAAAAGGCGTTGTGGAAACGCCCGTAGGTGCTCTCAAGGGAAAACCGGACGAGTCAAAAGTCGCCGAACAGCCTGTAACGGAGTCCGAGCCAACACTCAAGCCACCGCCGCCGGTTGTCACGCCCGTCACCGAACCAATAGAAAAGACTGTCGAGAAGAGTGCAGAGAAAGCACTGGAAGAGCGGGAAAAAAAGGTGCGTGACGTTGTGGAAAATGGTGTGCTCTGTGTCGTCGCTCTGGCAACGCTCTCCGATATGGAAAATGTCACTGCACTCCGCGCCAAAATGTCAAGCGCTGGTTATTCGGTTTATACGAGAGGAAAATACCCGATCGAAGTAGGCGTAAAGTTTTATTACTCCAGCGACAGGGAGCTCGAAGACCATATCGAAACGCTGAAGGAAATGGCATTCGTCAGTCAGGTGCTTGTCAAACAGCCAATCAGGGAGGTACGTTGATCAGAATAGATCATATCGGTATTGCCGTCCGCAATATGGCGGAAAGCAATGAGTTGTTCGCCCGCCTGCTCGGTGAGGCGCACTACAAAATAGAGGCTGTCGAAAGTGAAAAGGTGGCAACTTCTTTTTTTCAAATCGGCGAAAGCAAGATTGAACTCCTCGAAGCCACCGATCCCGAAAGCCCTATCGCCAAATTTATCGAAAAACGCGGAGAAGGTATCCACCACATCGCCTTCGAGGTGTCTGATATCCGGGCCGAAATAGAAAGGCTGGAAGCCGAAGGTTTCGTTCCGCTTAACAAGGAGCCCAAACGCGGCGCCGACAATAAACTGGTTGCTTTCCTGCACCCAAAATCCAGCAA
The DNA here is from genome assembly GCA_041182785.1 of Bacteroidota bacterium. GTDB lineage: Bacteria > Bacteroidota > Bacteroidia > Chitinophagales > Saprospiraceae > M3007. Next base: position 797 of record JBEGNB010000442.1, on the reverse strand, counting down.
CGGGGTTCTGGTTGAACTTTGTCAGTCTGTGTAATTACTCATGTCCAGGATCCTGCTGCTCATCAGCCTGTGTTGTATCGCCTGTTCCCCTGTTCACCATTTCATGAATGAATCCTCCGGTATGGATGTTTTTGCCTTTCGCCTGTCGCCCGGACAAGACCTGAGAAAGGAGCTGGAATCTTTCACCAAAATAAATAATCTGCAGGCTGGTTTTATCATTACCTGCGCAGGTAGTCTCACGAGGGCGGTTATCCGGCCGGCTAACCAGCAAATACCGCTCGTCCGCGAAGGGCACTTCGAAATCGTTTCACTCACGGGTACACTTTCACCCGATGGCCCGCACCTGCACATCGCCCTGTCCGATAGCACGGGCTATACCTTCGGAGGCCATCTGCTCGATGGAAACATCATCTATACCACCGCAGAAATAGCCATAGGAGAGGCCACCGGCCTGAGATTCAGCCGAGAGACGGACCCGGCTACCGGTTTCAAAGAACTCTCGGTGAAAAAACGGGACTAACCTGACGGGAATACGTACCTTTGTAAGGACCGATTATCGCTTCAACCAAATCAATCAAAATTATGGAGATTATTCCTTCCTTCGACCTGCTGGATGGCAAGCTCGTGCGCTTGCGCCAGGGTGATTTTGAACAGAAAACCGAGTACGCCGCTACACCGCTCGAACTGGCCCAGGAACTCGAAGCAGCAGGTATCCGCCGCCTGCACATGGTGGATCTCGACGGCGCCCGAAGCGGCCGCCCGGCCAATCTCCATATTCTCGCCGAAGTAGCTGCACG
>JBEGNB010000441.1:0-4695 GCA_041182785.1 Bacteroidota bacterium | reverse complement strand
GCTGCCCACTACTACACCGGCAATCGAATTACCATGACCATTCAGGTACTTGGTGGTCGAGTGAATGACGAAATCGGCGCCAAGTACCAGCGGTTGTTGCAGGAGTGGCGTGGCGAATGTATTGTCAACCGCACAGAGTGCACCATACTGGTGCGCCATCGACGCCAGGGCAGCAATATCATAACAGGCCAGCACCGGATTCGAGGGCGTCTCACAATACACCATCCGGATATTTTCCTCTGTGCGGAGCAGCAGTTCCGTACCCGCCAGATCTTTCAGGTCAGTAAAGATTGTCTCCACCCCGAAATTGCCCAATACACTTTTGAGCAACTCGGTAGTTCCGCCGTACAAATCTCCCTGGGTCAGTACTTTATCGCCGGATTTGAGCACACCCATCAAAAGCGTTGAGATAGCTGCCATACCGCTGCTCGTCATAACAGCATAAGGTATCTGATCGCTTCCGAAACTCTCCAGTTGCGCAATCTTGTCGGCAACAGCATCCACGGTGGGATTGGCATACCGGCTGTAAACGTGTCCGCTCTCGATATTTTTAAAGATTTCAATACCCTGACTGATATCTTCAAAAACAAAAGAAGAGGTGGCATAAATGGGGAGAACATGCGGCGCTGTGCTGCGGTGTTCTCCATTTTCTCTTACTACAAGGGTATCTGCCTGCATATTAATGTTGTTTTTTATTCTCCCTGCCAAAAGTGTTCACATACTTTGTGCAGCAACTCGTCGGCTTTTGCCCGGGAGGAAAGATAAAGTGACGCCCTGCATCCTCCTGCATACGGACAATCCTGAAAAATGATATCCGGTTTGTTGTCGCGGTCAACATCACCGAACCACAACATCTCAACAATCGGCGCCTCCTCCGGGTTCTCGGGAGTCAGCCAACTGGTCAGATTTTGTACCATTAGCGGCTCTGTGGCATAGTCAAGTATATTGACTTTGAAATTTTTAATAACAGCAATCATTCCTTCCAGTTCAGCGCATCCGGTTACCGCAATACCGTAAGCAGGCTTGATGAGTGTATCACTGACGTCGTTACCCGGATATACTGCAAATTGTGTGCCGGGACTAAGTACACTCACACAGCCAGCCTGCTCTACATCCATGTACCCCATCGGACCACAATAACCGGTCTTCAGAGGGATTCGGCTGGCAATCAGAAACTTGCTGGCATCCTCCTGATCGGTCTTAAGGACATCGAGTTCCTGACCGGAAAACTCATCCGTAACTTTCCCCTTCTTCACCTTTACCACCCTTAGCTCATCGGCAAAGGAATCGCGCGCATAAACACCATACCAGTTAAAAAGCTCTGTTGCGGGCACTTCAAATAAAACCGCTTCCTCATAATACAGTCCGGTAGTACCTGTCAGATAAGAACCGAAAACCCAGCCGGTTTTATTGCCTGAGCGCACTTTGAGCCACGGTCCGAATGGCGAGTTCTCGTCAGTCGTATCCAGTTGAACATATTCACCGTTATTCCATGCCTCCAGAAACTGAACTACAGTACCTTTAATGAGAGACCCCGTTTTGGTTGTATTCTTGCCGGGCGCACTGCGCATATTGAGGTTGTCTGCAGTCACAATCAATTCCTCCGGAAAATAGGGAGTTGATTGTGCCAAAGCCGAAAGATAAAGCGAACCGATCAGCAAAAGTGTCAAAAGGTGTTTCATATTGTGACGGAGGGTTTTCGCATATCGCACTGTAATTTATCCAACAGCAGTAACGCATTTTTTGGACTTTACAGTCTCATGCTGCGGTTAAAATAAAGCGCTAAGGTAAGACTGAGTAGTTTGTTTTCCGGATATATTGCGATCTTTCCGCGATGAAACTACTATTGGCAGGTTTTGTACTAAGTCTGCTCGGCTCCCTCCCCCCCGGACTCATCAATCTTTCGGTTGCCTATATAGCCATCCGACGCAGTTTTTTTGCCGCTATGGCTCTTGGAGCAGGTGCTGCTTTCGCCGAATACTTCCAGGCGCTCATCGCGGTAGCGCTGGTAGGTGTCATGCCCACCTTCAAGGCTGCATTCGAATGGGTGGCTGCTGTTGTATTCCTTTCTCTCGGTATTTATTTGCTACTCTGGCCACAGAAACCCGGACAACCAGATGAAATTGATGAAGTATCTATACAGTCCTATTTTAACAGAGGGGTGCTGATCAGTATTTTTAACCTTTTGGCAATTCCCTACTGGGTAACATATTGCAGCTGGCTACAGACAGAAGGATGGTGGAGCGACAAAACTTCTGATATGCTCATTTTTGCCGCCGGCGTCAGTATAGGAACCATAGGTGCATTTGGACTTTATGCCTGGTTCAGCACTAAAATACTGCAGCGTGTGAACAACATAGCTAAAATTGCCAACCTTGTTATTGGCCTTACCTTTCTGGGACTGGCTGTCAAATTGCTATTTCAACGCCTCTGGGCCTGAAAAGGCTCTTAACCAGCAGAACACAAATCCGGATATTTTGTGCGAATTTCTTCGGCCTCCTCTCTGCTGTTCACATTGATCAGTACTTCGGGCCGGCTGGCATCCTTTAGAAAAACGTCCGAGTTAATCAGTACCTTTCTCGGACAGGATACTCCCTGTCCAAGGAAAGCAAGTAGCAACTGATAACTTTTAGGTTCCCATATAGCAACCAACGGCTCGGGAAACGACTCCGAATTGAGCCTCAGAGCGGTGGCAACCGACCTGGGCGATCTGACCGACACCAGTTCAACTACGGCCGCTTTATCAAACAGTGGCAGATCACAGGCCAAAACAAGCCATGCGGCATCGGGATCGTATCTGAATGCCGACAATATAGCCCCGTATGGACCCAAATCGGTGAAGCTGTCGGGTATCGCCGGGCAGGGTGCCTGATCCAGAGCCTGATCCGGGCGACATGAAATATACACCTCTTCGCAAAATTCGGAGAGCAATGTGGCGGCGTATTCGCGCTGGGGTACGCCATGCCAGTTAATTGATCCCTTGTCGGTACCCATTCTCGAACTTCTGCCGCCAGCAAGTACCAACCCTTTCAGTCGGGGTTTACGCTGCTCAAGTAATTTCCTGATTACAGCAGTTATTCCGGGAATATCATTTAACTGAAGTATCGGAACCTCTCTGTCGGAGAGCAGATCAATCAACCACGGAAACGGAGCGGATGTGCCCTCTGTCAGCAGAACCAGATCCGGATTGGTCAGTTGCACCAAACGTTTCTTCAGGGAAGCCTCCTTGTTCGGATCTACTATCACTATTTGTCGGATTGCTTCGTGGTGATTGCCATTTACAAATACCACGTCTGCCTGGTTCAAAACAGATCTTTGCTGATATATACCGGGATTTTCCCGGAATACCAACTGCCGGCTGTGCAGCAAATCTGTATATTCGCAGATGGCACCATTACCGGTCATTCCTCCCGGCATCTCACCCGCGTTGTGCGAGGTATCTGCATACGCACACGCATACGCAGGCGACAGGACTTGAACGAGCTTCCCGGCCAGTTGCTGAATAGTTCCGCACGTGGTTCCGAGAATAGCCCACTCATTGCGACCGAAATTACCCAGTGAAGGTCTGGCCAGTTTTGGATGCCTATGTTTGTCTGCTGAAGTCACGCTTTCCCCCGGTTTTCTCCATGAGTCTGATCTCCTTCACAACGATATCGTGTGAAACGGCCTTGCACATATCGTAGATTGTCAGGGCTGCAATACTCGCACCTACCATGGCCTCCATTTCAACCCCGGTCCGGGAGGTCAGAGAAGCCGAGCAATCTATAAGAACATCATTACCAACAAGTTGAATGTCAATATGGCAATGATCCAGACCAAGTGGGTGACAAAGGGGGATGAGATCGCCTGTTTTTTTGGCCGCCATGATTCCGGCGAGAATAGCCACTTGAAAAACATCACCCTTGGGCGACGACAGGCGGACCTCTCCGGCGAGCGCGGAGAATACCTCGTCAGGAAGTGATACAACAGCCCGGGCCCTGGCGGTGCGAAGAGTCGCATGCTTCTGACCGACGTTTACCATCTCCGCCTGCCCGTCTGCATTGATATGCGACAACTTCGTCATGATTCTGTTTAAAGTTGATCAACAACTGCCGAAATACGACCGAAAATTTCCTCTATCTCGCCAATACCCACGATACTGTGGCTCTTGCCCTGTTCAGCATAGAAATCAAAAACCGGCGTGGTTTCATTCTTGTAAACCTGAATCCGGTTCCGTATGATATTTTCGTCGTTGTCATCGGGTCGTCCGGATGTTTCACCTCTCTTCTTGATGCGCTGAACGATTTCTTCGTCATCGCATTGCAGCGCAATAAGCGCATGTACAGACGATCCTTTCTCGGCAAGCATTGCATCCAGTGCCTCAGCCTGCGGAATCGTACGCGGTACGCCGTCAAAGATGAAGCCCGCCGCATCCGGATGGGCTTCCACTTTATTTCTCAACATGCCGATTGTCACACTGTCGGGCACCAGCTCGCCCTTGGCCATGTACGACTTGGCCTCAAGTCCGAGCGGAGTATTATTTCCCATCTCATAACGGAAAAGATCTCCGGTACTGATATGTACAAGTCCGTACTTGTCAATCATTTTGGCGGCCTGAGTGCCCTTGCCGGATCCCGGAGGGCCAAAAAGTATTAAATTGGTCATGTTTGTTGCTTTTCGTCTGCTGAAAAAATATCCGTATCAGAGGATTTTACG
>JBEGNB010000440.1:0-6776 GCA_041182785.1 Bacteroidota bacterium | reverse complement strand
TCAGATGATATTCACCATCACATTTGCCACCCCGCTCTCGCCCCTGACCTCCAGCCTGTAGGCACCTCGTGGCAGTCCGGCTACCTGTAACCGGAGTTCGGTGTTATTCTCCTGAAACTGTGCGCTTCTCACCAGCTGCCCAGCCTGGTTATATAACGCGACAGTATTTCCGTGCCCGGGGGTTCGGACAGTAATAACTTCGGTGGCGGGATTGGGCGAAACCTGTACCTGCAAGTTATGAGCAGCTATTGTACCGGTACTGACAATATGTATAATCTGTTCACTGGATGCCGAACAACCATACGGAGTCGAGATGGTCAGTGTGACAGTCCGGGTTCCGGTTGATGAAAACGTATGGGTTGGTGTGGCTTCATCGGAGGTAGTTCCGTCACCGAAATCCCAGTGATACTGCCATCCGGGCGCTGCCGAGAATTGCCAGGTGAACGCATTGACAGGTATGGCTGTGAAACCGGCGTCCAGCTGCGGCAGATTCTGAGAGAAGGCAAAATCCAGCCAGGCTGTTCGCTCTCCTATCCAGTCCTTCAGTTTTTGTATCTCCCCGTTGTAGGTATCAGGGAGTGGCCCCGGATTGGGCCATACATAGGTGCCAAGAATCGGCCAGTAGTTGAAATTTCTCGTATGGGCCTCCTGCAGGATATTTGCCATGGAGTCAATTACATAGCCAAGTCGGGCATCGCTCATAGCCCCGTTTGTGCTGCGTAGCGACTGCCAGCGGCAGGCAAGGTGTTGTCTGAAGAGCGTATCCTCGTTCAGGCGCTCCCACCAAAAGGGTACACCGGCATCGTTACATACATAGTTTATGTTGTATGCCCAACCGGATGCCAGAAATCCCTCGCAGTAATCGGCATTGTAGAAAGCCAGATCATAATCCCAGGGTGGCCCCATTTTCAGCTTGCCCCCGCGATCGTCCCGATCTTTATGGAAATAGGTACTCAGCCGGTATCCATCCACGTTTTTACTGACTTCATTAAGGATCAGATAATCCATAAAACTCTTTTCATCGGCAAACCTGCGCCAGCCTGTTGACTGGCTCTGAAAATCCGGACTGCGGAGCGCTACCTCAAAACTGTCAACATAAGACCTTATATATTGCACCTGTGACGGGTGCAGTCTGTCAAACTCGGGATACTCATGCTGGAAATAGGTAAAAATGCCCGGACTGTTGGGTTGTGAGAACTGGGAGTTCCACCCGGGTGAGGTATTCCAGTCAATACGCAGCATATATCCTCCGGTGCGATCGGTTCCGGAGGTATCCTGGGGTGAAAGCCGGGCAATATCCACCCGTTCATCCCCGCGTTTGATACGTTCGGTGAGTATATAAATACCCTGATAGGTACCATCGAGCATCACTTCGCAAAAACGGGTACGGGAGGCGTAGTGCCCCATCTGCCGGAACAGGTCGTACGCGAGCGCATTGCGCATGAGGGTTTTGTCGCTGAAGTTGGCCATCAGGCCGAAATCGCTGGTCTCGGGCAGTCCGAGCAGCGATACATCCTTGTCTTCACCCAGCTCATCGCGGGTTTCAATGGCATAGGATTTTTTGGGAAAGCCCTGTGAACTGTTTCCCCGCAACTCTATTCCGATTTCTCCCGACCATGCCGTACCGGGCTGATCGGGATAGTTGCGCTGCCCGGGTCCGTTATCAATCACCGACATTTGCGCCGTTATTTTGGGGTCATTGGGAATTGGCTGGCCTCCGGTACTGATTCTTATGATGGGTAAATCACTTGATTCAAATACAAACGGCTTGCAGGGATCAGGGCCGAAGGTAACGCTGCACCAGTTCAGACCTCCTGCATCGGCGAACGGGTATGTATCCAGCACGCGGAGGTACCATGTGCCATTGGGATTGGTTCCTTTCAGATTAATCTGTCCCATATCTCCGAACGGCCTGAAAGTACCGGTGTACGGATACCACTGCTGGAAAATAGACGTATTGGCGTTACTGTTCACACACGTACCGACAAAGCCGTCGGTATCACCTCCGATTCCGGATACCAGTGGTACCGAGGTGCCATCGGGCGCAACTATCCATACAGCCAGATCGGCAGTCCATGTATGCGTTATATCAAAACAGACGCTTTCGAGTCCGAAGTCGAGTATATTGACATTACCCGGCAAACCGGATACCTGTATCGGATAGTTGACAACAGTACCATCGTCGGGAACAGGGCCACTACCGCCGGTGAAAGTTTGTGCAGGGGCATTCGTGCAGAGCAGCACGAGCAGTAAGGTCAGGAAGCGCATGTAAGAGGTTATACAAAGATTTTACTCGTCCAGATCTGATTCCGCATCCCGTCCTTCGCCCGTCCAGCTTCTCTGAAAGTGCATTTTGCACCAGGTGCAGTCGGATTTGCCACAGCCGGTATCAAACTTACCGGCAAGGATGTTGTCGTAGGTTTGTCGCACCAGATCTCTCACAAAGTTAAGATCTTGCGGAGAGAAGGAGAGCTCCGACACAGGGAATGTTCCTCTTTTGTCGGGTTCCAGCCAAATTACTGCCGCTTTCTCTACCGTTTCGGGATAGGCGTTGGCCGACTCGAGGATCAGTTGATAGAAGGCCAGCTGACGCCAGTACGGCCCCCCGAGCGGATTTTTTTCATCAGGAGGTGCTGTTTTGGAAGTATCAGGGGTTCCTGTTTTGAAGTCAACAATCCGTATTTTACCACCGTCGAGCCATTCAATTTTATCGAGTACGCCCGATACAGGGACTCCATCCAGTTCGACATGGTTGATTCGGCGTTCCACAACGGCGCGTTTCTTCCAGAAGGGTATTTGTTCGGCATACAGTCGGCGCAGATGTTCAAGACCGAGCGCTTTTCTCTGTTCGTAGCCATCCGGAGAGAAGTTCATCCTCATTTTCTCCATTTCTCTCGAATAGATCCGGTAGAGTATTTCAGCCGATGGCCACTGGTTCAGTTTGTCGGTCTTCATCCGAAGGAAAAACTGCTGCAGCGTGCTGTGTACGGCAATACCGGCTGCAGCGGCCTCACTCATAGCGCCGGGAACCTTCAGCAGATCTTCATACCAGAACGCGATCGGACATCTGAGATATCTGTTCAGGGTGGTAATTGTCATGGAAAGCTGTGATATCAGACTTTCAATTACAGGCTTTTCGGGCAGACTTACGACCGGGGAGGCCGGTGCTGCCAGCATGAATTGTACTGTGCGTATTATCTGATCGCGGTCGGGCACCACGGGTGTATGTGGCAGCAGGGTTTCGTCGAGAAAGCGGCTCTGTGTCAGTGCTTTCCCATCATTGGCTGTGCGCGCGTACGAGAGAAACAGGCCCTTTCGGGCGCGGGTCATCGCCACATAGAACAGACGGCGCCGGGCTTCCAGTGCATCTTCCTCGCCGGAAAGAGTGAGCGTCGGTGGCAACTGGAAGCGGCCTCTGGCATCACCCGAGCTGCTTTCCCAGGCGTCTTCCACACAATCAGGCATAAATACATAATCAAATTCGAGCCCCTTGGCGGCATGTGCAGTGAGCAACTGTACACCCGGAGTCGTATCAATTATTTCTCTGAACGGAATTCCAAGACGATTCGCCTCGAGATTGTCGAGCGTTTCCAGAAAGAAACTCAGGTTGGGTTTTCTGTCGCCAACAGGCAGCGGGATGGCATTTTGAAAGGCCGACAAAGCCTGAATCTGCCAGATTCTGTCGGGATGCCGGAGTACCCAGTCGAGCATACCCGACTGCGAGACCACCGTTTCCATCAGCTGGAGCAGCGGAACATTGGAAGCTGCAGCAATCCATTGGTTAAAAAGGAGTCCGAAATTATACAGTTTGACCGGATCCGAGATACGCAGTGACTGGAGCCAGTGCAGATCTGTCAGTTTTTGTCGCCAGACGAAGGCATTTACCACAGGGACTGATTCATCGTCGCCGTACAGACCGGAATGTGACTGTTTTTCCTGTGACTTGCGGGCTTCAGCTGCCACCAGCGCAATATCGAGTGGATCAACACCGAAGAAATCGGCGTGCAGCAGGCGGAAAATACGGTGTTCCCCTGAAAACGGAGTTCTGTTTTCATCTCTGATATACAGAAGAAGCTCCCTGAAGTGATCAATCAGCGGGGCTTCCAGGATATTTTGCGGGCGTTTGGTCTGAAACGGGATACCTTCCTTTCTGAGGAGTGCCTGAACAGGGTCGGCCTGTTTGTGGCGACTATACAGAACAGCAATCTGAGAGGGCTCAATACCGGATTTTATCAGTTTTCCGATGTGCGCCGACAGATCTGCCAGTTCATGGGTTCGGGATTCATACTGACTTATTACCGGAACAGCCCCATTGCCGGCGTGCGCGATGAGTTGCTTACCGCCGGTGATACCGAGCCGTTCGACGGCACGTAACTTGTTATTTTCAATTACATTACCTGCCGAGTCGAGTATTTCCTGTGAAGAGCGGTAGTTTTCTTTCAGTACCACCACCTCGAGGCCCTGTTGATAATCACTGGCAAAACGCTCCAGATTTTCGAGGCGCGCCCCCTGAAATTCGTAGATACTCTGGTCATCATCGCCCACAATGAACACGTTGGGCGTATCCCAGTAATTGAGCAGATGGTTCAGCAACAGGAACTGGGCACCATTGGTATCCTGAAATTCATCAACCAGCACATACTGGTACCTTTCCTGATAATTTCTGAGTAGCGCCTCGTGTTTTTCAAAGGCTTTGTTCACCCACAGCAACATATCCTCGTACTCGTATCTTCCTGCCTTGTCAAGTGCCTTCTGATAAATCGGGAAGAGGTCGGCGGCCGCCTTGAGCCGATGCATTTTTTCGGTAACAGCAGCAATCTGCGACAATTTGGGGTCGCCTTTCTTTCCATATTTGCTATTAACCTGATAGGTGTAAGCCGGGTGCCCGTTCAGGCTGCGGAGAAATTCATCTGTCTTTCTTATAACAAAACCAGGGGCCCAGCCTTCCTTTTTCATATTGGCGAAAAGATCTCTCACCTGCGATTCATACGCAAATACATCTTTCCTGCCACTTCTGAGCGGGTGATCAACAGGCAGGTCCGACAGGATACCCCGGACAATTTCAATCCTTTCCAGGTCGGCAAGTGGCTCAAGAGAACCCTGGCCGAAATACTCCATGTTATCCTGAATCACCCTGTTGCAGAAGCCGTGGAAAGTATGGACGGGTATTCGGTGTGCTTCAGGTCCGATAATACCGAGTAAACGCTTGCGCATGGCATTAACGCCGGCGTCGGTGAAAGAGAGACAGAGGATATTGGGAGCCTTTGTATCCGTTTTAAGCAGGATATTACCGATTCTGACCGCGAGTAGCTGCGTTTTGCCGGTCCCGGGACCTGCAATAACGAGTACGGGGCCATCCACCCTGTCAACGGCGGTGCGTTGTTCGGGGTTCAGCGTATTCAGATATTCGCTGAAGCGTTCGTTTCTTTCATGCAGATCGGTCATTGTTTATCCTGTTGCAAATTTGCCGCAAATCCCGTGCCGTTATCGGGGTATTTTTTCTTGACCCGAGAGTTGAGCGATTATTTCTTCCAGTTTGCGTCGCTTTTCCCGATTAATCAGATAAGTGGGGGGAGCTGCCCGTTCCGTACAATCATCTATTGAACATCGTTCGCAGGTAAAGTTAACGGTAATGTTTTGAATTTCCGGATCATTCCAGAAACGGATCAGACCTTTGACATGCTCATCGAGACGTACACCCAGGGAAACACTCACATTTCTGCCGGCCGTGGGATATCCCGGTTTGGCAAGTGCAATACACAGATACTCTTCACCACTACTCAGGAATACAGCCCGCTGAATACCGTGCAGAATAACATTCCGGGAGGCGGAACCGATCGGATACTTTTTCAATTGACGTAGCAGGAGAGGCGACACCCAGCGACGGCAGTAATGTTCGTACAGGCCTGCCGCGTGCGGCTGCTGCTTTCTGTTGATCTGGAGCTCTTTGTCCACCTCAAGTTTATCGGAGTCGAGGTGGTGTATGAAACGCATAAAAAAGACCCTGTCGAGGTCAAAATGCTTGATTACTACGTTGAAACGCTGGAAAAAGACCTCCGGGCTCGCCTGATATTTTTCCATCAGACCAAGCAGCACCTGACTGTCCCACTTTTCAAGCGAGAAAAATGCGCCTATGTCATGTATGAAAGAGTCTTTGTTGATCAGTAGCGCTACGGCGAAATAGGCTGCCTTGTAGTTGTTTAGTACCGACTCAAACGATGATATCCGGGTAAAAGACGAGGCGAGCGGACGTTCCTTCAGGCCCAACACCTGAAAACCGAGTTCCTTGGCAAGATGGAAAATCTGTTGTCTTTCGTTGAGGCGGCCATTCAGCAAAAGTTGTTTCCTGACAGGATTAAATACACTTCGAATCTCATGCAGGTCGGGATAATCAGAAAGTCCGTCGGGAATAACCTCGCATCCATATTTTTTTTGAAGCAGGCTTTCGAGTGCCGAATACTGAACGGCACCTTCTCCGGACAGGCCACTGGTAGCGGCAAAACGGGCAGCAGCCTCCTCAATTTCCTCAAAATAATTGGAGCGTAGTTCCTGATACGCTCTCAGTGCCGAAAAATAGAAGTTTTCCTCGCGCAGCGAATGTACGCGGGCGATTTCGAGCAACGCCGAGATGAAAGCGTTAACCCTGTCGGGATCACGGGCTATAATCTCTATGATTCGCTGAATTTCGATACCGAACAGATCGAGCGGAAGTTCGCTCAGGAAATTACTCTTCAGCAATTCACCCAGCGGAGCGAACTGACGGGTAAGTTCCGGGG
>JBEGNB010000439.1:0-3595 GCA_041182785.1 Bacteroidota bacterium | reverse complement strand
CGGGTGGAACCGTCGTCAAGAATCATGGTACGTGCCCACAGGTCATCGTGAATACCTGTGGCCGGCCTGTTGTTCTGAAATCCTGCGAGCCATACGGCATCGAACTGCCCGTTGCCGTTTTTATCGGTGTAGGTATCGCCATCAGCCTCATTATACATGGCGTCACCATTCTTGTCAGTCCAGGAGTCGGGTACAGCCGGCGTGACGGGCACCGCTGCAAAACCGGCATATATACGTCCGGCGTAGCGCCCGGTAAAATCAGTGGCAGCCTGATAGTCCGGGTATCTGTCGTGCAGTCTGTAGTACAGATAAGTGGCAGTGGCAACAGCGATAACAGCCAGAAATATCAGAATTCGGCGAATAATTGTCATGGATGAACTGATTTTAGTAATCTGGCTACCTCCCGGGCCTGCTCCAGATGCCTTTTTTCATGAGCTATGATTGGTAACGAGATTTATCTCCGATGAACGGCTTGTTTGCATGTTTTTCTTACAAAGATATCGAATATTACAAAAACAGATCATCCAGTTTCAGAATATGATCTGTCACATCCGGGTTTTTCAGTCCGAAAGTGCATCAGGTCTTCTTTTTAAGTGTTGGTTTAGCGACCACTGAACTGAAGACCTTTTTTGCTTTTCAGACACACTTTTTAGAACTTTATCTCCGTAACAATACTGTACCTTTACCGTACCTATTTTAATAGCCCACTGATGAAGAATTTTTCGCTTACCTGCCTCTTTTTGGTTATTTCCGGAACACACGCAGCGGGTCAGTCGCTGCAGGTCAGAGCCGGTGCAGGCGTTGATAACGGGCACACTTACCGTGCGCAGGAACAAACGGGTTGGCCTCTGCAGCGGGGAAGGCACATACTGCCTCTGATAACCCTCGGCTTCAGCAAGGTGACTGCTACCGGCAATATTCATTCACTAAACGTATTATTTACGTCCGAAAGCAACAGGCTCGAGAGCACCAACCCGCTTTTGGGAGACGCCGGCAGAACGGTTTACTACAGAAATGGCCTTCAGTACGAAATAATGTTCCCGCTTTCAAAAACCGGCAAGCGTCACCAATTGTTTACAGGTTATGCGGTTTCCGCTTCGCACAGTATGTTCAGATTTCTACCGTCATCGTCCGTTTACTTTCCCCAGACACGAAGGGGTGTCATGGTGGAGGCCGGGGGTTGCTTCGAATACCGGTTTGCTTTGAAAAACGGACTTTGTCTGTACAGCGGAATTAATCTGAATATTATCGGAACGGGAATCGAGGTGTCCAGGGTAGAAAACCCGCTGCTCACCCAAGAGCAGCAGACAAATACGATCTTTGAAATGGGATTCGGCCCGCGCGCGTTGTTGCACGCGGGTGTTTACGCAACCCTTCCAACAAAAAAGAAATAATTCCATCACCACAAACACTCAAGCTATGGGTACCGATGAACAACTGAAAGAACTTGTCAGGCAGAAATACAGTGAAATAGCCTTGCAGGAAAAATCTGTCAATCAGGCTTCGTGCTGCGGCGCCGGCTCCTGTTCCACTGAGGTTTATAACATCATGAGCGACGATTACACAACGCTCGATGGTTACAGCCCCGATGCTGATCTCGGACTGGGCTGCGGATTACCCACGCAGTTCGCCCGTATCAAGCCCGGCGACACCGTTATTGATCTGGGCAGCGGTGCCGGCAACGACTGCTTTGTCGCAAGAGCGGAAACAGGGCCTGAAGGCAAGGTAATCGGGATTGATTTTACGCCCGAAATGATCAACAAGGCGCGTGAAAACGCCGATAAACTCGGATTCAACAATGTCGAGTTCAGGACTGGCGATATAGAACGCATACCCGTAACTGCCAATGTGGCGGATGTAGTGGTAAGCAATTGCGTCCTGAATCTGGTTCCCGACAAGAAACAAGTTTTTTGCGAAATTTTCCGGGTTCTGAAGAATGGTGGCCACTTCAGTATTTCTGATGTGGTGCTCTCCGGCGAACTTCCGGAACAGCTCCGGAAGGATGCCGAGATGTATGCCGGTTGTGTGGCAGGTGCCATTCAGCGCGATGAGTATCTCGAATTTATCCGAAAAACAGGTTTTGTCAATCTTCAGATACAAAAGGAAAAGCCGATCGTGATACCCGATGATATACTCGTCAATTACCTGGATCCGGATCAACTGACGGCATTCAGAAACGGAGAGACAGGTATTTTCAGTATTACAGTGTATGCTGAAAAGCCGGCTGTCACCTCCTGCTCCTGCGAGCCGGGTACCTGCTAAAAAAAAGCGGCACGCGATTGCGTGCCGCACAACAAAACCCATTCTATCGTATGAAGTAGTTACTGTGATTCAGGTTGATCAGTTCAGGGAGTGTGGAAGTGCATTCAAATCCCTGAAAAGTATTTTTTTGCGGTTGAAATGTAACAGATTGGATCGTTTCAGCTGATTCAGCACGGCGGTAACCATCTGGCGACTCGTACCTGTCATGTCTGCGATATCCTGATGTGTCATGTTGTGTCTCACGAGTGTTTCAAATCCGACCCGGCTTCCCTGTTCGAGTCCCATTCTGCGCAGGAAATCCACAATCCTGCTTTTGGAGTCCTTCAATACCACGTTTTCAAGCTGACTTTCCGTATAGCGAAGCCGCTCTCCAATGAGGTGCAGCAATGACTGCGCAAAGGCAAAATTCGAGCGCATGACCGACAAAACGGCGGCTACCGGGAATTCGATAAACTCCGTCTGATCATCCATCGAGTAGGCAAAGTCGCGCCTTGCTTCCTCCCCGGCCAGGCATGATTCCCCCAGAAGGCTTCCGGGGCGAACGATGTATTTGATGATGTCCTTTCGTTCTGCATGTACGGTAACCTTCACGGTACCCTTCAGGATGAAGTACAGCCTGTCTGAATGTTGTCCGGGTCTGTAGAGTACTGCATGTTTTCCGTAACTCTGAACTATTCCGTCGCGGTTCAGCAGGGCGAGTTCTTCAGGGGTGAGCACCGCAAACAGCGGGCTTGTTTCGAGTAGTTTGATTGCGTTGTTCGGATCCATGGCTCTTCTTTTTTTGATTTCAGTCGGGATTAATACAAATCACCTCGTATCTGATTAAATGACAACAGGTGTTCAAATATCCCCTATGCCGAGTATAAAAAAACTGTCGGTTTATAATTTTGCCCCATCTTTGTGAGATAATCAGTAAGCGTGGCTGAACAAGAAGAAAAATACTGGCTCGAACGCCTGAAGGAAGGCGATGAGGCCGCACTTGGAAAGATCTTTGATGTTTATTACTCAGATCTGGTGTCTCGTATTTTCCGTATCATACCTGATTCGGATACCTGCCAGGATATTGCCCAGGATGTGTTTGTGGAACTGTGGAACAAGCGGGCAAGTATTGAAATTCATTCATCCCTGGGTGCATATCTTAACAGGGCGGCAGTGAACAGGGCCCTTAACTATCTGAAGTCAAGAAATCGGGGCATAATTGACGGATCAGCCGAGCTTGTCGAGACCGCAGATATCGGGGAGGTTTTCTTAACAGATGTCCGGCAGACCGAAGAAATGGAGCTCCGGCTGCACCGCGCCATCGAAAAACTGCCCGAGCGGTGCAGAGCTGTTT
>JBEGNB010000438.1:0-2868 GCA_041182785.1 Bacteroidota bacterium | reverse complement strand
AAGTCCGAAAGCATTCGGGGCATTCCTCTCCATCGGCCTGAGTCTGATGCTCACCGTACAGGCACTCGCCAACATGGCGGTGAATGTGAACCTGGTTCCGGCTACCGGACTGACACTTCCGCTTATTTCAATGGGTGGAACAAGTATATTGTTTACCTGCGTCTCATTCGGGATTATTCTGAGTGTGAGCAAGTACATTGAGTCTTTAGAATAAAGTTCCTAACCGCGGGTGTTCGCACCCAAACTCGTCAAGTCATGTCGAACGACGGCAAATTGAAAATAATGATTACAGGCGGAGGTACCGGAGGACATATTTTTCCGGCTATCGCCGTGGCTGATGCAATAAAACGGCTCAAACCGGATGCGGAATTTCTGTTTGTGGGGGCCAATGGAAAGATGGAGATGGAAAGGGTACCCCGCGCCGGATATCCGATTGTGGGGCTGAATATTGCGGGCTTCCAGCGGAGTCTGAGTCTGCGAAATCTGGCATTCCCCTTCAAACTGATTGCCAGTTTGCGGCGGGCGCGGCGGATTGTGGCGGAATATGCGCCGGATGTGGTAATCGGGACAGGAGGATATGCCAGCGGCCCTGTTATGAGGGCTGCCCAGCGGATGAAAATACCGACACTGGTACAGGAACAGAACTCCTATGCCGGCGTTACGAACAAATTGCTGGGCAAAAGAGCCGGTAAAATATGTGTGGCTTATGAGCAGATGGAGCAGTTTTTCGATAAAAGCAGAATTGTTTTCACCGGAAATCCGGTACGATCCGACATTCTCGATCTGGATAAAAAACGCGGAGAGGCATTGTCGTATTACGAACTGAATCCGGAATGGAAAACCATCGCAGTGATAGGAGGCAGTCTGGGAGCAAAGACAATCAATGAGGCAATGGCTGGTGCATGCACAGAACTGAAAGAAAGACAGGTGAATGTATTGTGGCAGTGCGGCAAATTTTATGAGGGGATTTACAGCGAGTCGGATACTGCCCGGCTGCCGAACGTACAGATGAGAGCCTTTATTGACCGGATGGATTTGCTCTATGCCGCCGCTGACGTGATTATATCGAGAGCAGGAGCACTGAGTATCAGCGAACTCTGTCTGGTAGGAAAGCCGGTTGTACTGGTGCCTTCACCCAACGTAGCTGAAGACCACCAGACAAAAAATGCCCTCGCACTGGTGGAAAAAGGAGCTGCCCGACTGGTGAGAGACGCAGAGGCTGCTGAAAAAATGCTGAAAGAAGCATTACTCATACTTGAAAACGATGCGCTCGCCTTCAGCCTGGGAGAGAGTATTCGTCAGCTCGGAAGACCCGATGCCGCCGACCGGATTGCCCGGGAGGCACTGAGACTGGCTGGAATTGACTGTTGAATATGAAAAATATAACGCTTGAAATGGAACGCCTGCGCAATCTGAACTCCGGACTGGGGCAATACTGCCTCCGTCTGGGTGCTGCGCTGTCTTCGTCGGAAGATGGCACAGGTTTCCATTTCAGCGGCTATATGCCTGCAAAAACGATAGGTGAGACAGAACTGACTATCGAAAATGTGGTGGCTAAATGGTATCACCGGTGGCTGGGAGTGAATACCCGGGCTGACTTGTGGCACTGTATGCATCAGGATTCTCCGTACTGGCCCTCCGGTACGGGAACTCCGGTTACCATGACTATTCACGACCTGAATTACCTGGAAAGAACAGACTATTCATCGGAAAGGAAAAAGAGAAAGACAGGGCAGCTGCAGCGAAAAATTGACCGTTGCCGCGGACTGGTTTATATATCCGGATTTGTGCGGGAGCAGGTGAACAGGCACCTTCGCGTGCCCGCGTATGTGCAGGAGCAGGTGATATTCAACGGTGTTTCCCGGGTTAACACAAGCGGAATTACGCCTGACTCAACACCCTATCTGTTTTCTATCGGCTTGCATCCGCTGAAAAACTACGCAGTGGCACTTCCGCTGCTGGTTGCCGAGCCCGGGCTTAGATGGGTAATAGCAGGTCCCGATGTACACGGACACAGGGCAAAGCTCGAGGAAACAGCCAGAGAACTGGGCGTATCAGAAAGACTGGAATTTGCGGGTATCGTAACGGAACAAGAGAAGAACGCGTTATACGCAGGATGCAGGGCACTCATTTTCCCCTCGCTGGCCGAGGGTTTCGGGTTGCCGGTGCTGGAGGCCATGTCGGCCGGGAAACCGGTTTTCCTCTCGGCACTGACCAGCCTGCCGGAAATCGGAGGGACAGAAGCGTATTATTTTCACGACTTCGAACCCTCAACAATTATTTCAACCTACCGGAACGGAATCAGGGAGTATGATGACGATCCGGGAAAGAGGGAAAGACTGAGGGAGTGGGCCGGCCGTTTCACCTGGGAAAAGGCAGCCACAGATTATCTCGGGTTTTTCAGCAGTGTGCTGGCAACCTCCAAACCAAACCAAACGAACTGAAAATGAACTTCAACGATCTGAAAAAAATATACTTCATCGGCATTGGCGGCATCGGTATGTCGGCTCTGGCCCGTTATTTCCTGCTTCATGGCATGGAAGTACACGGCTACGACCGCACGGAAACCCCGCTGACCCGCGCACTGGCCGATGAGGGCATGCACGTACACTACACTGATGATGTGTCGTATATTCCCGAAGGCGTTGATCTGGTGATTTACACACCGGCAGTGCCCAAAGATCACAGTGAACTGAACTGGTTCCTCGACCGCGACTATCCGGTGAAAAAACGCGCCGAGGTGCTTGGCATCATCAGCAAGGCCAAACGATGCGTTGCACTGGCCGGAACACACGGTAAAACCACCACGTCCACCATGACGGCCTGGCTGATGCGCTCCTGTGGCATTGATGCTTCTGCCTTTCTGGG
>JBEGNB010000437.1:0-4470 GCA_041182785.1 Bacteroidota bacterium | reverse complement strand
CTGAAAGGACGACGATTTAACCCGCCAGCCGACCATTGGCCTACAAGACCCACCACTGACTATGCCAAAGAGGCGCTGTTCAATATCCTGAACAACCAGCTCGACTTCGAAGCCTCGCGGGTGCTGGATCTGTTTGGAGGAACCGGGAGCCACAGTTACGAGTTTGTATCCCGGGGCTGCCAGGATGTTACCTACGTGGACAAATTCCCCGATGCAACCCGCTTTGTGAGGAAAACACTGCAGGAGTTCGGCATTGCGGAACAGGTGAAGGTGGTTCAGATGGATGTGTTCAAGTTTATTGGCAGTGCCACCGGACAGTGGGACTACATTTTTGCGGGTCCGCCCTACGCCCTGCCCACTATAGATACCATACCCGATCTGATCTTTGAGCGCAATCTTTTGCTTCCGGAGGGCATATTTGTACTGGAGCACAATCCGCACCACGATTTTCTGGAGCATCCGATGCTCTTCGACGTTCGGAACTATGGAAAAACGATTTTCAGTTTTTTCAGGTATCCAGAAAACGGAGAGCCGGCCGGGCTGTGACAAAATTTCATAAAAATGGTTTGCAAATTTAAACTGAAGCAGTACCTTTGCGTCCGCTTTTGAAAAAGCACGGCGCGATAGCTCAGTTGGTCAGAGCGTGCGATTCATAATCGCAAGGTCGGGAGTTCAAGCCTCCCTCGCGCTACAGAAAAAACGCCCGGCTGGTTATCCAGTCGGGCGTTTTTGGCATTTATAACAGTACCGGCAACAGAATTCTTTATAGTTCGTTAGACTACAAAAGTTTCTATTCCCCCTTTCGCTTGTGCTGTAAGAATCTTCCAGTTATAAATACCGCAGCCAAACTCACGATTACCCATTTCGCAGCATCTGCGGCTGCCTCAATATTACCCAAATAAGCGAAGTACCCACACATTCCGGTGCTCACTAAAACTGAACCAAAACCCAAAAAGAAACTCAACCTAATATTGAAATTAAGGCTTTGCAAATTCCGCTTTTCAAGTTGCAGTACTTCTCTGGTGTGTTCGTGCCTAATCTCTTGTTCACGTTCTGCCATTCTTAGAATTCGCTCTACA
Organism: Bacteroidota bacterium; assembly: GCA_041182785.1. Taxonomy (GTDB): domain Bacteria; phylum Bacteroidota; class Bacteroidia; order Chitinophagales; family Saprospiraceae; genus M3007. Next base: position 3,391 of record JBEGNB010000437.1, on the reverse strand, counting down.
ATTCCAGGCTGAATCTGATTAAGACGTTCGAGCTCCTGAGCTGGTGGCAGAGGACTGAAGTTAACAGATGTTTCCGTTACCAACACCTGACCAGATTGCTTTTGAGGGGAATTTGATTGTTGTTCCGGAAGTTTATCGGACATGATCGACGACTTTTTCACTGGCTTGTTGTAAATCACCCTTGATTTTTTGCCAGTCATTCCTAAGGTTTTGCATGTCAGTTTCGAGGCCATTCTCTGTAGCCAATCGCTTACGCAAATCACGCAAACGTGAAGTCTGTTTCCTTTGTTCCTCCAACAATCCTAGGAACAACAAGAAACCCGCAAAGAAACCCAAAAAGGCTACATCGTTTTTCTTCTGATGAATCATGTGATCAGTTTTTTGATTATTTGTGATCATAAACAACGCAATAAACCATACTCCCTTTTAACTCGCGTGATCCAGGCACTTACTACAAAGGTAAAGGCTGCTACCATGCGAAACAAGTTTAAAATAAAATATTCTGCAAAATCACCTTTCTGATTATACTGTCTTTTCATCTGCCCGACCACGAGGAAAGAATTATAGAAGCAGACAGCACAGATAGTATACCAGCCCCCTCCCGAATGATTCTGCCAATAAATGCTTACCTTTGCGGCCGCTATGCTGTCCCTTTCAAATATTTACATTCAATACGGCGACCGGATTCTGCTGGATCGCGTCAGTCTGGTCATCAAACCCGGTGAGCGGGTAGGTCTTGTAGGCCGAAACGGTGCCGGAAAATCCACTATCCTGAAAATCATCGCCGGGGAAATGTCGCCCCAGGAAGGTAATGTGGTGGTACCCAATCACTTCACCCTCGGCTATCTGCACCAGGATATGCTGCTGCCGAAGGGCAAAACGGTCATTGACGAAACAATGACCGCCTTCTCCGAAATACTGGAGCTGGAAAAGGAACTGCACCATATCGGCGAAGAGCTTGGCGCCCGTGAAGACTACGAATCGGAAGGCTACAACAAGCTCATCGAAAGGATGAGCGACCTGACCGATCACCTGCACCACCTGGGCAGTGCAACCAGTCAGGCCGACGCCGAAAAGGTACTGCGCGGACTCGGTTTCGCCCCCACCGACATGACGCGTCTTACCGACGAGTTCAGCGGCGGATGGCAGATGCGCATCGAACTGGCCAAAATGCTGCTGCGCCGTCCCGACCTGCTGCTGCTCGACGAGCCTACCAACCACCTCGATATCGAAAGTATCCTGTGGCTGGAAGACTGGCTCACCGACTATCAGGGTATGGTGGTGGTTATCAGTCACGACCGCCGTTTCCTCGACAACGTCACGAACCGGACGGTGGAGGTGGTACTGGGCAAACTGCACGACTACAAAGCGCCCTACTCCCGGTACATGGAACTCAGCGCCGAACGACGCGAACAGATGACTGCCGCTTACGAAAATCAGCAGCGCGTCATCGCCGACCGGGAGCGTACCATTACCCGATTCATGGCCAAGGCCTCCAAGACCAAAATGGCACAGTCCATGCAAAAACAGCTGGACAAAATGGAGCGCATTGAAATAGACGAAACAGACTCCTCCGCCATGCGCATCCGTTTCCCCGACGCGCCACGCGCGGGTGAGGTGGTAGCCAAAGCGGAACGCATGACCAAGCGGTACGGCGATGTCAAGGTGCTGGAAAATGCCAGTTTCGAGATGCTCCGCGGCGACCGGGTCGCTTTCGTCGGACAAAACGGTCAGGGCAAAACGACCCTCGCCAAAATCCTGATCGGCGCCGAAAATGCCACATCCGGCAGTGCAACGCTGGGCTATAACGTGAGCATCGGCTATTACGCACAGAATCAGGCAGAAACGCTCAATCCGCAGCTCACCCTGCTTCAGACCATGGAGCAGAGCTGCCCGGAGGATATGCGCACCAAACTGAGAGCTATTCTCGGAGCGTTCCTGTTCAGCGGCTCCGATGTGGACAAAAAAGTGATGGCCCTGTCGGGAGGAGAAAGAGCCCGCCTCGCGCTCGCGTGCATGCTCCTGCGCCCGTTCAACCTACTGGTGCTCGACGAGCCCACCAACCACCTCGACATGCTGTCGAAGGATATCCTCAAACAGGCCCTCGCCGAATACAACGGATCTGTACTGGTGGTCAGCCACGACCGCGAATTTTTGTCGGGCCTCACTACCAGAACAATCGAGTTCCGCGACGGACAACTGTACGAATACCTCGGTGACATCAACTTCTTCCTCGAAAAACGCAAACTCGACAATATGCGTGAAGTAGAGAAAAGAACCAAATCGGGCGGACAAAGTACCGGCGATACAGGGGTACAGGCACTCGGCTCGGCCGACAAGAAACAGCTCGAACGAAACGTACAGAAGGCAGAAAAACGCATCGCAGAACTGGAAGCAGAAGTAAAAAAGATGGAGGCACTCATGGCCAATCCGGAATTTTACAACCAGAAAGATGCTGAATCAAAGATGAAACAGTACGCAGATCTGAAGACCGCCCTGTCGGGTGTGTATTCAGAGTGGGAAACAGCCATGGAACAATTGGGGTAAATAAATTACTTATTTCTTCCGGTATTCAAAAAATGGCGTAATTTTGCGCCGTGCCGGACGACCAGCTCCTGCAAAACCTCCCCAGGGCAGAAATGCAGCAAGGATATGTGGTCGTAGCGGTGTGTTCGGCACTTTTTTGCGTTATGCTCCTGCTTTCCGCATATTCCGCGCTCCATCTGCGATTTCCCCTGCTTTTCACGCACTTCAAGTTCGTCTGGTCAACTGACCAGGTCTGATATATCATTCAACATCTTCCTCTACCATGCTTTTCTTCATTGACACCGCCAATCTCAACCATATCCGCGAAGCAGCTGAACTCGGTATCCTCGACGGGGTAACTACCAATCCATCGCTGATGGCCAAAGAAGGCATCACCGGCGAGGCCAATATCCTCAAACACTACCGTGAAATCTGCCAGATCGTGGGCCCCGGCAAGGATGTGAGCGCCGAGGTTATCAGTACCGATTACGCCGGCATGATCAAAGAGGGAAAAGCGCTGGCAGAACTGCACGAGAATATCGTAGTGAAGGTACCCATGACCGTGGATGGCGTGAAGGCTATTTCCACCTTCTCTTCCATGGATATCAAAACCAACTGCACTCTGGTGTTCTCTGCCGGCCAGGCGATTCTGGCTGCCAAGGCAGGAGCAACGTACCTCTCCCCTTTCATCGGCCGTATAGACGATATCACCTGGGATGGTATCCAGTTGATTGAAGAAATCTCTGAAATATACACCATGCAGGCGTACGACACAGCGATTCTCGCTGCCAGCATACGCACTCCCCTCCACATCGTTCAGGCCGCCAAAGCGGGCGCTGATGTGGTTACCTGTCCCCTCTCAGCC
>JBEGNB010000436.1:0-5449 GCA_041182785.1 Bacteroidota bacterium | reverse complement strand
TTCCAGGGCTGTTTATCTGTGTAACCTTCTGCAATTATTTCTATTCGAACATTTTTTACGATCGGTTTTCCCTCTTCACTGGTTACTCCCTCTCTTACAATCAGGTCTGTCCATAATTCCTTGAAATCGCTGACAGGAATATTGAGAACTTCTTCCAGATTGATGGCTACACCAGTTCTCTTTGATGCCTTGCTTTTTTTATTGATTCTTTCTGTACCCCACGCTCTTGTTGCAACAGCAAATAAAGAAATAGCCTGGAGCAAGGAACTTTTACCTCCATTATTCGGACCAATAATCACAACGGCCTGCCCCAGATCAATGGTTTGATCCTTTATTTGCCTGAAATTTCTGATCCGTATTTTCGTAATCATAGATGACAAAGGTAACGCAAGACACAATTGGAAACAAATCCGGTACAAATATTATGTGACCAGCCGGACTCAACGAACGGGGGTAGATGACATAACGGCTTTGCGAAGAAGCAGTACAAAGACGAGTTACCGGGCTCTGTTGAACGGCATAGCAAGATGTAGCAGACGCACGTTCATCGGGTTTTCGATGTGATATCCACCCGTACCGAAAACACATGCGAATACTGCACCGTGGCCACATTCCCTATATTCGTCATGGCATAGTCGAGCCATACCCGGTTCAGGCGCAGTCCGATACCAAAGTTGGGCTGTGCGATGAGCCGCTCCTTGTCCGGATTGAAATCGTCTTTTAACCGCTGAAAGTTGCCGGCGCCCGCGCGCAGGCTCACGAGGTTGTTGTAAACTGCCTCAATTCCCAGTCGCATATCCATATTGAAAAAATCGGAGCTGACCAGCACATTGCGCTGTCCGTCGGTGGTAAATTCCAGATCAAGTACGGGGGTGATGGTTGTCTTGGCGCCCGCTTTCAGTTTGTACGCTCCTCCCAGTATTACCCGGGGACGTGTAATCTCTGCGCCTGACTCCGGCAGGTCGTTGCCCGTGGAGTCGAAAACAGCCTTTTCCCGATCGGTAAGCCTGAATGACCAGGCATTGAATGTGGTAGTCAGGTCGCGACCCTGAGCCCCCAGCATGAGGTTGCCTTTCCGGTACTGTACGCCCAGATCGGCCCCGAAGCCCCACGAGCGCCCGAAAGAGCCAATTACCCGGCGGATTACCTTGACACTGCCGCCCACGGTGAAGGCAGGATTCTTCAGGGCACGGGCGTAACTGCCCATCAGCGCATAGTCGGCCGCCGAAAACTCCGTGACGTTGTCGTAGTTGATGGTGCCATCGGCATTCACCAGATTAATCGTGTAGGGGATATTGTCTATACCCAGCCTGATGAGTGAAAAGGCGAGATATTCGCTGTTGGCTCCGCGCAGCGATTTACCGAAAGACAGATAATCGTACTGCCCCACGCCTCCGAACCACTCCGCATGCATGGCTGCTGCCTGCATGGGCACGGATATGCGCGCGAGACCCGCCGGATTCCAGTACGCCGCTGTGATATCATCGGAGAGCGCCACCTGCGCCCCCGACAGGCCGTGGGCCCTTGCTCCTGCTCCGATGGACAGAAATTCGTTGCTGTATTTCTGCGAAAAGGCAGGAAATACAGATAAAATGAGCAATTGAGCAATAAGACAGGCTTGTTTTTTCATAATGCTTTACTTTCGTGCGGGTTCATTTGACGTTTCATCCGGCAGGCGGGTTGCCTTCCGACAACCATTTACCATTTTCATGAGCAAAAGTATCGTTTTGTTGTGCAGCGTGCTGCTTTCGGCCTCTCTGTACGGCCAAAATAATTTCAACCTCGAACTGCTGGGACGCTGGGACGACGATTCGCTCCCCGTTTCTTCTCCCAACAACCTGAATCTGCAGTACAATGCCTGCTGGGGTATGGCTGTCAATAACAGGGAATATGCCATTATGGGCGGTGCTGCTCACGTGCTGGTGCTCGATGTAACGGATCCCTATCAGCCCCAACTCGCCGGAAAGTTTCAGGGCCGCTCGCTGGTAGTACCCCGCGAGTTCAAATCCTATAAAAACAGGTTTTACGCTGTAGCCGACGGTGGCAAGGACGGGCTCATGATTATCAATATGAGTAACGCTCCCGGTGAAATTACGCAGACTTACTGGGACACCACCTTTTTCAAAAAAATTCACACTATCGCGCTGGATACCGTCTCCGGACGACTCTATCTGAACGGAGGAAATGCCGGTAACGGTATCATGGTACTCGATGTCAGCCAAAACCCCGATTCGCCTACCCTGCTCGGGCACGTTGAAATTCCGGGTGGCTATGTGCACGATTGCTACGTGCGCAACGACACCGTATATGCCTCTTCCGGCTATGAAGGGTATTATGTGTTTGACTATAAAGATCCGTTGAACCCGAAATTGCTGGCCCAGATATCCACCGGAGGCTATAACCACAACAGCTGGCTCACCCTCGACGGGAAGTACGCCTATTATGCCGAAGAGATACCCGCCGGTATGCCCATGCGTATCGTGGATCTGCAAAACCTGTCGCTGGGAGAGATAGAAGTGGTCGGATCTTTCCTTGACAACCTGCAGGAGCCCAATAACCCGGTCAAGAAAGCCATTCCCCATAATGTATATATCAAGGACGACCTGCTCTTCGACTCCCAGTATGAAGATGGCCTGCTGGTATATGATATCAGCAACCGTCTGAATCCGGTACTGATTGCCCACTACGATACCCGACCGGAAAATATCACCTACAATGGTTACTTCGGAAACTGGGGCAATTATCCCTGGCTGCCATCGGGCACCATCATTTCCAGCGATATGCAGAACGGCCTGTTCCTGTTCCGGCTGGGTACCACGGGTACCAGCGCTCCTGCCAGTAATGTTTCGGTGGATGTTTTCCCCAACCCGGCGTCAGACAGGGTTCATGTTAATGTGGCCGGCTGCAGTGAATGGAACTGGCGGATCAGCGACCTGTCGGGTGTTTCGCTGAACAGTGGAACCAGTTCCGATCAAATTGTGCTGACCGACCGACCAGCGGGTGTATATCTGCTGGAGATTCTGCTTCCCGATGGTGGCAGAGTTACCAGAAAGATTGTTCACTGATAGCAGGACGTACGTTCACTTCCAGCTGATTTCATCGGTAAAAAGCCAGCAGTTCTGGCCTTTGCCGGGGTGCCACTCCGGACAAACGCCGGTATTTTCCGCGCGTATGCGTATGTAGCGCGCGGGTCGTTCGCTAAAGGAGATGCTCAGCCTTTCAATCCGTGCCGGACGGTTTTCCGACGGGGGGGCTGGCGTGAGCTCTCCGGCCTTTTCAAACCGGACACCGTCTTCGGAAGTCAGCACGGTCACTTTGCGCGGGGGGAATATCCACACGCTGGTATTTTCCAGAAATCCGGCTTGTACCTCCCTGATGGCAGTAGTTTCAGTCAGTTCGAAGGTTGTTTCGAGGTCATTCCCCGAAAACCCCTGCCAGCGGCCATCGCTGAACTGCTCGCCGCCGGTCAGTCCGTCGCGCAGTCCGAAAGGTCCGCCGCCACGATATTTCGGATGATATCCAGTGGTATAAACAGGTTTTTTCTGGTCTGTAACTACAAAATCGGCAGCCACCACCCGGCTCTTTCGTCCGTTCACGGTGGCAATGGCCGTCACCCGTCCGCTTTTGTACGGTTTCAGGAGTGCAACACGCTGAAAGGCATTACCACCGTAACCGACGGTAACGATCGCATCGGGAGATCCCTTGATGCGCACCGAATCGCCCGCATTGATCATGCCGCCCGGCGGATCAATAACAGGCGCTGGGGTGAAAGATCCTGTGTTGATATCGCGCAACACCGCCGGGTCAATCTTGCTGACTCTCCGGTCGTAGGTCATCAGTCCGTTGGCTTCTGTTTCCACATCGGTAATCTGGGTATAAATGGAGGCGCTCAGTCCCTGATTTCTGAATGGTCCCCATACCTCGGCGTAATACTTTTCGTAATCATTCAGCAGGGATTCCGGGCTGGCATAAGAACTGTATCCCCAGTTGCTGTTTTCCCACATGTGCCCTTCTGTTTTCAGGCCCAGTCCGCCAAACTCTCCGAGCACAATGGCTCTGTTTTCCTCCGATGGCGGGCATGAAGGTGCCGGGTAACTGTGCCAGTCGAGCACATCACCGGTGCGTCGGTCCGACCATCCGCTGGCGTTATTCACCAGCCGCGACGGGTCCAGTGATTTGATGTAGCTGACAATACGGGGAGTTTCATACTGCCCCCAGCCCTCATTAAAGGGTACCCACATAATAATGGACGGGTGATTGATATGCGTTTTCACCAGTCGGGTCAGTTCCTGTTCAAATTGCCGGGCAGATTCCTGCGTCCGGGTGATATCCGGATCTTCGGGAGCAATTTTGGCATCGCCATTGGGCATATCCTGCCATACGAGCAGTCCCATCTGGTCGCACCAGTAATAAAAGCGGCGTGGTTCCACCTTTACGTGTTTGCGCAGCATATTGAAGCCCATTTTCCGGATCATTTCCAGGTCATACTTCATGGCAGTTTCCGTTGGCGGCGTATAAATACCATCCGGCCAGAAACCCTGATCGAGCGGACCGTTCTGAAAAACGAACTGGTTGTTGACGAGGATACGGGTCAGTCCCTTGTCGTCCTTTCCAAGCGATACCTTCCTCATGCCGAAATAGCCAGCCACTTCATCCGCCGGGTGCCCCTGCCGGAGCAGTCTGATTCTCAGGGCGTACAGGTGCGGGCGCGCGGGCGACCACAATACCGGCTCTGGAATACGAAGTTCAACCGTTTCGGTTGGCCGGGCGTGTCCGGAAGCCACGACACGGCCCTTTTCCAGGGCTTCCACCTCAATACCATCGCATGGGAGCGTGCCTGCAATTTCGCATGATACACGGACGATACCTTTGTCAATATCTGAAAAGGCTTGATAATCAGCAATATAAGTATTTGAAACAGCTTCCAGCCAGACCGTTTGCCAGATGCCGGTTACGGAAGTGTAGAAAATGCCGCCGGGGGTGAGCGTCTGCTTTCCGACGGGTTGCCAGCCTTTGTCGGTGGGGTCATAAACACTGAGTACAAGTTCGTTTTCACCAGGCTGGAGGTAGTCGCCTATTTCGAAGGAAAAAGGGTCATAACCGCCCCTGTGCGTACCTGCTTCCTTTCCGTTTACCAGCAGCCTGCATTCCCAGTCAACGGCCTCGAAATGGATGAGTACATTCGACTTTTCCCAGGAAGCGGGGAGATTGAACGTGCGTTTGTACCACAGTCGGTGGTTATTGTCCACCTGCTTTTTTACACCAGAGAGAGACGACTCTACCGGAAAAGGTACAAGAATCTGTCCGTCCCAGGAAGCGGGAGTTCCTTCGCTGACTGGCCGTATGGCGTAGCTCCAGAGGCCGTTGAGATTTTGCCAGCGATCCCGCACAAGGTGCGGCCGCGGGTATTCCGGCCACGGATTACGGGCATTCACCTTGTCGGTCCAGG
>JBEGNB010000435.1:0-16000 GCA_041182785.1 Bacteroidota bacterium | reverse complement strand
ATATATACGGATGTGACACTGCTGAGTCCGGGGGTTACTGATCGGGCGGACTGAACAAGAATTTGTTCGGATACGAGCAGGTGCCAGCGATTCAGTAAATCGAGACCTGCTACCGGATCGGTGGCGGGGTCGAAATGCCGCTGCTCAAAGGCGTCGGCCGGATTAAGCAACGCCATCGTGACGATAATCAAAAGCTGTTTCATTCAGTCATGCGGATAAAGAGTTACTTTTTTCAGGTTGATCAGCCGGACGCTCTGCTCACACGACCCGCTGCCCTTTACGCAGGCGCACGCAGGCGTGAGGGAACATTCCCTGCAATTGCCGGTACTGCTGCATGAAATAACCAGTTGATCGGTATAGAAAGTTCCGGCAGCGGTTTCTGCCAGCAGGATAGCCAGCGTGATAGCCGATTCGGGGCTGTTGGCGCTTCGGCAGTATGCCAGCAGGTAGCCCGACCGGGCCAAGCGAATCAGTCGGACGGAATCAACGGATGATAATCCGGGAATGCTTTCCCGGACAGATAGCGCCAGCGCTTCCGGATGAACCAGCATTTCAATGGTATCGGCGTTCTTTCTGAGGGCAACGATATCGGTTGTCGGATCGAAAGTGATTGTCCGCTGGGCACCGGCGATCTGTCCGGAGAAAACAAATATAATGAAAACAAGGGTGTACTTCATGGTTGATGGGGTTATTGATGTGTTTATTCTGATGCGCCGTACAGCATATCTTTCAGTCGGGAGCCCTGTACCTCCGGCATTCTGTAGGCGCTGTTGAATTTTTCAAGGGTTTGTTCAATATCCGATTTCAACTGCCGGAATTCGTCGGGCAGGACTGATTCGCAGGTTTTTTCGTGCTCGTAGCTATCGGCTATCTTGGCGAACTTCTTGTAATACTCGGCTCCCTGATTCACAAAATCGCTGTACCGGGTAATGAACATGACAACTCTGTCTATGGCGAACTGCAGATTGGTTTCTGCTTTTGCAAGCAGCCTTGGGTCGCTCTGTTGTGTGCTTCCGTTCGACGTACCTTGTTCTCCAAGTGCTTTGGACACCATATTGTCGAGCAGGCTGTAAAGTCGCTCCCAGTCGTCGCTTTGCCTGCAACCCTCCAGGGTAATGGTATAGCCCACTTGCCTCGAACAATCGGAAAAAAGAGCCTCGCAGTCACGCCTGAGTGTCAGGTTCGCATCGCGCAGATACCCGGTTTCGTAATAAATGACATTCAGGTCGTTGTGCATTCGGACAGTAAAATCCAGAATACAGGCTACCTTTTCCTGCGTTTCTTTTTTATCCTTGTCCTCGGTGCCGCTCATCATCATGCCTGCAATGGAAAAAGCTGCCGACAGATACGGGTTGCTTCGCATCAGTTCGGGCATGGTGAAGTTGAATTTTTTCTTCATTTTGTCTTCCAGCAGGGTGCGTACTTCCTGAAAGGCAGGGTAGTGATGGGGGTTGGATATCTTGAGCAAGTCTTGCTGTGCCTTCAGGCTGCTGAAATGGTGGTCCATACTGAGGATTTTCTCATACAGCATCTTGATGATTTCAATAGCCTTCCGGTAGCGCATTTTGGTGAATTTCAGCTGATACTCTGCTTCGGTTTCCCGGAGTTGTTCCTCCGTGCGCAGGCGCTCGCGCAAGAGCCCGAATCCCTCCTCGGCACTTGTTTCGGGATTGTCCAGTTCTGTATCAATCTGCCTGAGACGGGCGCGCATTTGAGTGCGCGCCGTCTCGTACTGCAGGCTCAGGGTAGCATTGTCGGTTTCCGAGCGCAGAAGGAAATGCCCAATCCAGTTTTGCGTTGTATCGTAAACCGATTTGTCCGGCGATGCCTGCAGGCAGATGCCTGAAATCAGAACCAGAACAACCGTTATCCATACGGGTGCGTTGTGTGGCAATGTTCTCATGGCGGTTGGTTTTGATATGATAGAGTGAAGAACTTTTACTTCTTTTTCTCGTCAATCATGAAGTGCAAACCCAGATTGATTTGTCCTGCGGCGTATCCGATGGCTGTGATGTATTCCAGCTTTCGAGTTGCCGGACAGGCCACCAGGCGACCTTCCAGTACAAGCGACATATTGCGATATACCCGCGGGTTCAATCCGATACCGAGGAACCCGCCCAGCGGATTGCCTCTGCGGAACTCCGTGCCGCGGAGTGGTCGCTCCTGTTGTCCGCTTTTGGCATAACCCTGTGTGAACCTGCTGCGAACATCGGCGAAAATACCCAGTCCGCCATTCAGATATAACCATGAAAAAGGCCTGTATTCGGGAACAAAAGCCAGATAAGCCTGATTGATCTCATAGCGCCCGTTGTAATTTTCCAGATTTCCGACAGGATCGGGAACCTGATAGATGAAAAAGTGGGCGAACGAGTTCAGGCCGGTTTCTGCTCCTATGCAGAATTCTTTTGTCAGGTGTTTTGTACACGACAGGGCAAACTGGTAGTTTGGTTCGTCGCGGTAGCTGTTGAGGTCAACAGCCTGTGCATCGGCCACCACATCAATGGTGCCCCAGGCCAGTCCGGTTTTGAACGACAGGTTGTACTGGGCATTTGCTGTGAAGGCAAACAGGGAAAGCAGGAGTACAAAATGGATGTTTTTCATGATGAACATATTGAAAGTGTGAATGATTTACTGCGGATTGAGCAGAAGTGGTATTTCCTTCTGACAGCGCTGGGCCGGTGGCAGTGGTACTCCGATGGCATAGCCAATTTCGGTATAAACCTGCGCCACGCCTCCGGCATTCGGTACGCCGTTTATGTTGCCCCAGCCCCCCGGATTATTGAGTGCGAGGTGCGATGAGACAGCCGACATTCTGTTTTGCTGACTGCCGTCGAGGCTGCCCCAGATCCAGTTGGCCATATAATCGGTACAGCAATGCGGAGCTGATGGCGAAGGGGAGCCGCCTGTAAGCACGCCTGTCAGGTGGAAGCTGCTGTTGACACGGGCAGTGCTGTGCCAGCAGCGTCGTCCGCTGACACCTATTGATGAGCCGCTCATCACAAAGCATGAAACCGGATCATTCGGGCGCAGGGTGATGTTGGCGGTTCCCTGACAGAGTGGTTTGCTGATGAGTGCGCTCGCACACTCCTTGACATCGTTGTAGCGGAGCAGCATACTGTCCAGATCATCGGCAATGCGGCGGATCTGGTCTGCCAGCCCGTCTATCTGTCCGGTCTTGACTGAAATAATCGTCTCGGTTACTCCGGCACCTATTTTGAGGATATCGGTGATGATATTAAGTGGTACACCACCCTTGCAGGTTGATCTTGCGATAGCAGAACCCGCACCGAGAATACGTACATCGGAAAGGTCATTCACATTTTCGCGGGTGACGAACGCTACCGCCCAGTCCTGGGATTCCGCCCAGGCATCCTGTGAAAATATGCAACCCTGTCCGCCGGTATTGGTGCGTGCTTCGGTGGTGGAGTAATAACCGTAGCTCAGTTTGACCGTTTTGGCACAGTCGCAGGCCTCGGGCAGTTCTTCGGTGGAAAGGCACAGCAGGTGGTAACCTATTCGGGCACTGTTCTCAGACAGGGTACCTTCGCCGATGGTCCAGGATTCGATGCGTCGCTTGTTGCCGGCCAGGTGACCAGTATTTTCCAGTATCTGCTGTTTGGCCGGACCTTTGAATATGCCTCCTCTGTACCAGAAACTGGCCTCGTTATAATGTGTAAAGCTGGTATTTTCAATCCTGGGGCTGATAGAGTAGTTCATCGGCCCGTCGGTATCGGGTGTGGCAACCGATATCTGGTTCATCACGAAATTGCACAGGCAGGGGCCCTCGGATGACCGGTTGACAAAGGCGCTCTTCACCAGGGTTTCCGGGTACTGTCCCTTCGTGGAGGCTGGCAGTACGGCTCCGTTCATGGCGTATCGCTGCACGAAGGCAATCTTTTCATATACTGACACGCCCTCCAGATTCTTTATATACCGTGAGAAGGGTGTCTGTTGGCCCTCCACGGCCACGTATTCTGACAGGGCGCGGTACAGTTTATCGGAAACAGCTACCGGATCGCCCGCGCGCCATGGTGTGGTCTGAACTGTACCGAGGGTGTAGGTCACGCCATTGGGACCAGTAGCCTTGACATCGTACTGCTGTCCGGATGGAAGGCCTGATACAAGGACCCTATTGTTTTGCAGGGCAAGCGGACGTACATCCGACGGGTTATTTTTGTTGACCAGTTTTGTACCTGAAATGACACCCGGAGCAAACTCAAGAGCGGCCTGAATTCCGTCCGAGTAGAACATAACGGAACTGGAAGCGAGTGCGGGTATGCCGTTGGTGAGCTGGTATTCGTCGAGCAGTTTTGGGTCGGGTGCAAGATACACGCCGGGTGCCGGATCGTCACCTTCTGTATCCTGGGCTTTGATGGAGTTACACAGGGATGCGCTCAATACGAGCAGGAGCAGTATAATTTCTTTTTTCATGGTTTTGAAATTGAGTAATGGTTCATTGATCGGGGTTACTGCCAGCGTGCCTTTTTGTACGGGGCCGGTGGCACTTCCAGGTTTCCGCAGTTGATGGTTCCGCCCGAGACGGGGGCCTTGCCTGTCAGGTGAATAATTCCTGCCACTACCGGTGTAGCCTGTGAAGTGCCGCTCAGTGTGGCGTACTTTCCATTTTTATGTGTGGAATAGACATTTACGCCGGTAGCTACCCAATCCACCACGGTGGTACCCCAGTTGGGGAAGGTCGCGCATGCGCCCACGCAGGTGGATGCGCCCACCGTAACAACTCTTGTTCCGTTGATACATCCCGGACTGCACTGATTGGCCTTGCCGGTATTGTTGCCCGAGGCAATACAAACCCACGTACCCGAGGCACCCAGATTGATGATAGCGTTTCGCAGTGCCAGGTTGTTGTTGGCGCAGTTGTTCACCGGATAAGTGCCCAGACTGAGGTTGACCACATCTCCCTTGCCGTCGTACTGAGCCACGTGATTGAGTCCCTGAAGGACCGAACTCATGGATGCCATACCTGCGTTTGACAGCACTTTAACAGGAACCACCGGTGCTCCGGCAGATACACCAACTACACCAATAGCATTGTTTTTTGCGGCGGCTATTCCGGCAACATGTGTTCCATGGCCGTTGGCGTCGTCGTAGGTTTCACCTGTGATGAATGATTTGGCATACGGAAACAGGTCAATTACAGAGAGATCGGGGTGGTCAACATCAATACCTGTATCCAGAATCCACAGCCAGCGTTCGTCGGCACCCGTGTAGGTGGAAAATCCGCCGGCATTCTGAACCGCACAGGTGAGTGTCTGGCCCATTGACTCATACTCTCCCGGGAGCCCCTCTTCCGAAGGGATATCCATCTGGATCAGATAATCGGGTGTTACACTTTCCACATCCGGGTTCAGGAGGAGTTTTGCGACCTGATCCTCTTTCAGACTGGCGGTGAAGCCGACAATCACATCGGTGTAGTTGGCCAGTACGTCACTCTCGGCTATGCCGCTACTCATACGCACCTGCGCGAGTTTGGCCAGATTCGCCTGGCGCGTTGCCTGGTTAAGGTTGTACGTTTCCTGTCTGCCGGCGGTAGTAACTTCCTGAAGAACAACGGGTTTGGCCGATGTTTCCTTCAGTACAACCACGTACTGGCCTGGAATGGGTGCCGCAGGGGAGTCCTGAGCACACACCATTCCGGCAAGCATAATGATTAAAAGAAGCGTGTTAACGGTTTTCATGATTAATAAAATTGAAGCGTGTTTTGGCCTACTCTGTGCGCTTTTCGGCGTCTGCGTCCGTACTCTTTTGGGTGGATTTTCCGGAATACTCCATTGTTAATGGTATTAGGGGTTATTTTCAGGCAATATTTTCCCCGGCCCCGGCCAACCTGTCCTGGTCACTTCTGACCTCAGACAGGCGGCACGGGGTTCATCATGGTTCTTGAAAGACTGAGAAATACTGTCGGGGAAAGGAAATTATGAAGCGTCGGGCTTGAAGTACACCATCCAGGAATCGAGCGACTGAGCCATCAGATGGCGGCCGCTTTCTATCCGGATGAACCTGCCGAATACACCCGGCTGAATATGCAGTGGGGCGTCCAGATGAAACCAGACTGAAAACATATCGGGTCTGATTTGTCCGGGAAGATGACCATTTAACGGGAAAGAGGCCAGTATGGCGCCGCTTTCAAGCAGGGTGATACAGGACAATACAGCGTGTTTTGGCCATGCTGGTCCTCCAGTCCCGCGGGTTTGATCGGTGTTTGTCTTCAGCAGGTTGTGCGTGGGGTCCAGCTGGTACCGCTCGCCATAGTCGTCGCGGATTTTGGTCCAACTGACTGTTGCCGGCGGTGGCTGGTATATATTGATCTCGGGTTTGACTCTGATGTCTATCATGGTTGTGTTGGTTGTCGGTGACAAAAGTGCGGAGGTATGCTCCAATCAAGTTGCGACAGTTGCGCAGGTTTTTAGTGGTAAATTTCGTTTTCGAAAATGGTTTTTCAGGGTTTAAAAAATTGAAAATCAGTCGTTTGTGATTCGTTTGAATGTTCGCGCCCGACGGATTTTCTTCGTGGCTGAATTTATCCGCCCATTACGTCCACACCTATAATGGTATCGGCGCGCATTTCAATCTGTGTGTAAAACTGTTTCATGCTGTTTCAATTTAAATAGTGAAGCGTGTTTGAATGACAATGCAAAGATGAGGGCATCGGAAAAGGTGCAATACGACAATGCCCGGCGAGACAGCATCTGAATGTGTCTTGTTAAGTCGGATGAATTTTATTTAAAAATTTGATTATCAACTATTTATTTGTTTTCTGCTCCGGTATATTGTTCGCAACCTTGCAATCGTATCCCTGAATTTTGTCGGGAATCTGGTTGCCCGGCTGGAATTTTTGTCGCCGAGTGTACGTATTATCGGATAAATTCTGGCGGTGGCATGAGCCAATTCGGGCTTTTTTTTGCGAATTTTAGCTGTAAAAGGGGTATTTCAGAATTATTCAGTGATTTGAAAAGAAATATTTCAGTGGAATTTCTGTCTGAAAGTGTAATAAAATGGTAGTCTCACTGGTCAGACTTTTGTGTCATTATTATGGTTTAAATCAATTCATCATCGGAAACCATTGTTATGATCAAGGAACTGACTGAACTGGTAACGCTTGCGGAGCAATCGTTACCCGAAGCGGAGGAACTGCTCCGTTTTTATTCCCGCGGAAACCGCGATGTGGAAAAACTGTATTATGCCATTCAATCTGCCAGTTATCGCACGGAAGCAGATGCCATTCAGCGGATTGGCATTGGTGAGCGTACAAAATTCAGGCAGGTAGCCAGAGAGCTGCTCAGGTGTCTGGAACTGATGATATTGCATCTGGATTCGGAAAGGCAACTGTCTGATCCGTTGAATGGCAGTCGTGTCCGTGGATTACGGTTAACTGCAATTGCCAAGTCGCTGTCGCCACTGGCCTGCAAGCACGCTGCGAGAAAAACAGCGGAGGAGCTGCTAAAACTCGGACAGGATTACGGTCGCCCCGAATTTGTGGTGGAGGCATCGAGAATTCTGATGGATTATGTCTCGGTGGCCGGCGATGATCTGAAGACGTACGACAAATATCTGGAGTTATATGAACAGTACAGCGAGTGGCGTCTGGTAGAAGAAAAAGCTGTAATCTGCTTTGACCGCATCAAATTGCCATCCATTAAGCGGAAAACGATGCAGAAGGAGCTGGCCGGACAGGCGCAGAGTTACCTGAATGACCTGGAAGTGTATGCGGGGGTGATCAATTCGCACAATTTCCATGTATCCTACTACTCGCTCCTTTCATACCGGCACACGATGGAGGGCAGGTATCAGGAGGCGTCTGCTGTGCATGAGGCAGCCATAAGGTACTTCAGCGATCGGCCTTATCCATGCAATCAGGCGCTGAATATTTTCCACTATCTGGAAATTATGAACTGCTTTTATTTGGGAAGTTACTCGCGGGGAAACCGTTTTTTTTCCAGGGCGCTCGATCTGGCAAGTCCGGGAACCTACAACTGGTTCAGTACCCTGGAACTCGGTTTTTACCTGAAAATGCATCAGGGTGAGTACCGGCAGGCAGCCGAGATATACCAGATGGCAGTAAAAAACAAAAAAATGGCGGTTTTGCGGGAGGCGCAACGCGAAACATGGCATATCCTGGGCGCCTATTTATTTATTGTTCAACAGTTAACCGGAAAACAAATACCCGAAGAAATGGCTCCTAAAGTCAAGAGTACCCGATTCAGAAATGATATCCGCGATTTTTCACAAGACAAGCAGGGTATGAACGTGGCTATTCTGGCCGCCGAAGTACTGCTTGAGTATGTGGAAGGCAAATTTGACAGTCTGTGGGATCGTATTGCCGCTCTGGAAAAATATCGGGAGCGCTATCTGCGCAATAGCGGCGAAACGCATCGCTCCCAGTTGTTCATCAAAATTCTGGTCATTTTGTCAAAATACAATTATGACAGCGAGAAATTTCCGGAGAAGGTGAGACCCTATCTGGAGGAACTCCGGAAGGCGCCCCTGCAGTTGTCTAATCAGTCGCACGAACTGGAAATTATACCTTACGAGGCACTGGTTCGGTTACTGACGGATTCCATGCGCTCGAGGCGTACGCGCGTACCCGCAGGGAAAGACGATCGGCTTCCCGGATTCCGGGGGTGAACCAAAGCAGAAGTACCCTTGTTTATAGTCGCAACTGTTCTCTTTCAGGCGCTGGAGCTCTTGATACAGTTTAATGACCTGTTATTTACATTTTCAGGCATCATTGCTTCGCGCTAACTGAGTATCTTTGCGGAATCATTCTAAACAACAAACCTATGGAGCCTGTAGCTGCTAAAATGCCGGTTATGTTATATACCGAACAGACGCCCAATCCGGAAACGCTGAAATACGTGGCAAACTGTCTGATTTATCGCGGTATTGCCGATTTCAGGGAAAAGGAACTGGCGGAACAATGGAGTCCGATGGCCAACAGCCTGATGGAGCTCCCGTATGTGAAAAGTGTCTATCTGAATAATAACTTCGTCACGATCACGAAGGAAATAAACTACGAGTGGAACGATATCATGCTCAGGCTTAAATCGTTCATCAAGGAGTTTGTAGAAAGTGGCGGTGTCGTTGTAAAAGAGGGCTTTTCCGAGTACATGGATAAAATGGCGGCTGAAAACAACGCGGCACAATTTTCAGGTGAAAACGGAGATATTGCCCGTCGGGTGAAAGATCTGATTGATATGTATGTAAAGCCTGCCGTGGAAAGCGACGGAGGGAATATTGAATTCAAATCTTTCGAAAACGGGGTGGTGAATGTGATCATGCAGGGCTCCTGCAGTGGTTGTCCTTCTTCCACGGTTACGCTCAAGGCCGGTATCGAGGGTATGCTCAAACGCATGATTCCCGAGGTGCGCGAGGTAGTGCAGGAAATGGAGTGATATCCGTTCCGCCGTTATTTATACAGGCCTTGCAGCTGTTTGTCAGTTGCAAGGCCTGTTTTGTTTACCGTTCCGGCAGGGCATAAGCCACGTACTTGTTCCCCTTGGGGGCTCCCAGTTTGGTACCGCCGCAGGCCAGTACGATAAATTGCCTGCCATTGATTTCATAGGTGGCCGGTGTGGCAAACGATGCGGCCGGCAGGTCGGTTTCCCAGAGCAAACGGCCATTTTTCTTGTCAAAAGCCCTGAATTTACCGTCTTTGGTGGCAGCAATAAACAGCAGTCCGTTCCGTGTTACCACAGGTCCACCGTAGTTTTCTGTCCCGGTATTACGGATACCCATTTTCTTCAACTGCGGATCCTCCCCCAGCACGATGCGCCACAGGTGTTCTCCTGTGTTCAGATCTATAGCGGTCAGGCTGCCATAAGGCGGAGAAAACGCCGGCAAGCCGTTGGCATCGAGAAATTTGTTATACCCCGTACTCACAAATGGCACCTGGTCTTTCCGGATTTCCTGTACAGGCTGGTTTGTACTCCCGGTATTGTCTGTTTCTTCTTCGAACAGAAAACGGAGAAGTGCCTCTTTTTCTGCTGCGGGCAGGCTGATTCCCGGCATCATACCCTTGCCGCTGGCAATGAGTCCGCTCACTTTATTTTTGTCGAGCCGGTTCTTCAGGCCAGTCAGGGCCGGAAAACCGCTGGCCGGATTGCCCTGCCTGCCGCTTCCGTGGCAGGATGCACACCGGGTTGAGTATATTCTTTCTCCCAGACTCAGTGCCTGAAGGGCCTGTGCGCCGGGTACTTCCACCATCTGCATGACCCAGGCCATTTCATTGGCATTCACATACAGTATGCCTGTTTCGGGATCTGCAGCAGCTCCGCCCCATTCTGCGGCACCATCGTATCCGGGGAACAGCAGGGTGCCTTCGCGACTGGGCGGTGCCCATTGCTCTTTCCGGTAGTTTTTAAATCCCTGCAGTATTTTTTCCCGGTCAGCGATCCATTCAGGTATGTCGGCCTCCGTGAGCGACGTGCTCATGCGCGCGAAGGGAGCCGGTTTGACAGGTATGGGCTGTGTGGGCCAGGTAATCTCTCCGGGCAGATCGGAAGGGGGAACAGGTATTTCATTGATATCAAAAAGCGGTTCGCCGGTTTCGCGATTGAACACGAAAACATATCCCTGTTTTGTTACCTGTGCCACTGCATCCACCCGGCGTCCGTTGCGGGTAAGGGTTATCAGGTTCGGGGGTGCCGGCAGGTCTCTGTCCCAGATGTCGTGATGTACAAACTGGTAGTGCCATATTCTTTTGCCTGTCCGGGCATCGAGTGCCAGCAGACAGTCAGAAAACAGATTTTCGCCCGGCCGGTTTCCGCCGTAAAAGTCGTAGGCTGCCGAGCCGGTTGGGACAAAAAGAATGCCCCGCTTCCGGTCAACCGACATCCCCGACCAGTTGTTGGCGGCACCTACATAGGTATTTTGCCAGGCATCTTCCGGGAATGTCTCGTATCCGAATTCGCCGGGCCAGGGTATGGTGTGAAATACCCAGGCCAGTTCGCCGGTACGCACGTTGAAGGCGCGTATATCTCCGGGTGCGGCATCTGAGCCCTCCGAGAGCCTGACAGGCATGATAATCAGGTCTTCAAAGATGGTACCCGGGGTGTTTGAGTTGATATACTTGCCTGCTGCGATTTCCGGCAATCCGAGGTGCAGGTCAATATACCCGCCATTCCCGAATGATGAAACAGGTGTGCCTTTCAGGGCATCAATGGCATACAGGCGCGGTCCGATGGTATGGAAAATTCGTTTTTCACGCCCGTCGGTCCAGTATGCCACGCCGCGTCCTGTATTGTGCGACTCAATCAGCGGATCTCCGAAGCGCCATATTTCCTCCCCGGTAGCTGCATTCAGGGCAAAAACCTGTACAGACGGGGTGATCCCGTACAGGATGCCGTCCACCATAACCGGGTTGGTCTGTACCTGACCGGAATCGGGCATGGAGTATGTCCAGGCTATTTCCAGTTGGTGCACATTTTCGGGGGTTATCTGCGAGAGGGTGGAGTAGTGGTTCCTGTCCGGACCGCCCAGGTATTCGGGCCACCCGCGATACACATCTCGCGAGCAGGAAACGGCCAGTATGCAGAGTATCAAAGCAGATTTCAGATAAGTACGCATGCTTCGGGTTTATTTTTTTGTTGAAAGTGTCTTTTTCCGCTCCTCCAGCATGGCTTTCCCCAGTTTTGCCAGAAAGGGGAAGCCCGTCTGATCATAGTCGTATTTATCATCATTGAAAATACCATCCCTGTTACACAGAATAGTGGCAGCGAGCATGAATTCGGCGCCCGTCCCGGTGTCGTGTATGTAAGCCACATCTGTCAGGGTGCCGTACGCTTCTCCCACTTTATTGTAGATGTGTATTTTCCCGTCGCGCTGTTCTTTCCCGTCGCCGTACAGGAAAAATTTGACATAGCCGTCGTAATAGGTGCTTGTATCGTATTTCGGGTAATCGCACTCCCGGGGAAAAATACGCATGTAGTGACGTAAAAACTGATAGTCATCCGGTGTCAGGTCGAAGCGATGAACGGGGTCAACGAGTTCCGGAAACAAAACGGCCTTGAGCATCAGGTTCATGTCGCTGAGTGAGAACCAGTTTTTTTTGCTCATATCAAACGGCGTGAGTACCAGACTGTCCTGTGCGTTATAGTACCCCCGGCCTTTGGTGGTGCTGTGCTGCGGGTTGGTCCAGGTATTGTCGTCATAGAGTTCGTCCTGCTGATATATACCGCCAGATTCGTCGTAAAATGTCATCAGGGTGGTGTAACGGTTATCGCGGCCGGGGTAGTTGAAGCGGTGAACAATACCGGTGTGCGAGTATCCTTTTTCTTTGAGGATTGTATTAATGTATTCCCTTCCGAGGAACTCGAACAGGTGATTGTAGGCCAGATTATCACTCACGACGAATATCTGCCGTATGTCATGTGCAATAGTGGGCATTCCGCCGGGCGCTCCGGGGTCTTCACTATATGTCTGTTGCCAGGGGCGCAGCGAATCCAGTCTGTAGGGAGCATCCTTTGAGAGAAGGGGATATTCTTTTTGAAGTCGGTTGATTTTCTCCAGTGCAAGCAGTGCCAGCGGCATTTTGACCATACTGGCCGGATAGAAATACCGGGTGCTGTCCACATTGTGACGCCACTCGCGCAAGCGCGGGCGACCCGACCTGTCGCGCTGTATTTCTGTATAAATAATCTGAACCTCGTAAATATCGGGGCGGAGCAGGATGCTGTCAAAGTCGGCAGCATGAGTACGCAGGGCGTGCTCCAGCGGATTTTCTGTGCTCGTGCCGGTCTGCGATATTTTTTTACTGCAGGAAAAGAGTGTTGCTGCCAGCGTCAGGCAAAAAAAGGCGTGCGTGAGTTTCATATCTGTACAGAAAGTTCAATCCTGCACGCCAAGGTATGAAGTCTATCGGAAAAAGTCCTTCAGATTTGTTCCGATACCAATGTGTGCCACGCCGCCTGCCAGGTGATACGATGCGTATCCGAAATCAATGCGGAATCTTTTCACTTTTATCCCGATGCCGCCGGAAAAACCTGCCAGGCTGCGGTAGTTTCTGACTGTAAGCTCCCGTTTACGGAGGTGATTATAGCCGAAACGCATCCGGAATCCCTCGTTTTTACCGAGCAGAAACTCGCCATTGAATATCAGGTGCCGGAACATGTTGTCCATTGTATTGCCAAATCTGTTTTCCGTTGGCTGGTCTCCTCCGATAATCAGTATGTCGCTGTCCTGCAGGTCCGGATCGTCGTAACGGATATCCCACTCGTGCAGGTGATGCGCCACCACGCCGAATCGGAATGGCAGGTGCTTCAGTCGCTGCGTGACGGAGATTTGTATATCAAAGGGTAGTGGCTCCTGTATGCCGCTGTAGGTGGTTACCTGTGTTCCGGCGTTTTTGATGGTCAGGGCTGCCGAAAATCGGCTGGCAGTGTCGGAATATAATACTCCGGCATCGGCCATCAGGGCGGAGGACTGATATACGTCGAGCGTGGAAACGGCAAAACGCAGATTCAGGCCGAGCGATAATTTGTTGCTGAGTGGCCGTGCTGCGCCGAGTGTGAAGGCATTTTCAGCAGCCCGGACATTTCCCTGTACGTTTCCGTACTCGTCGGCCCGCTCCATTTCACCATATTGTATGTATTGCAGGGCACCATGAACAGTGAAGCCGGGCTTGCCGAGGTGGTGTGCGTAAGCGGCGTAACCGTGCTGTATATCCGAGAGAAAGAAGTTGTGGTTGAATGTCAGGTGTCCGCCCATGGAGGCATTGAGGGCTGCCGGATTGGCTGCCGCGAACACGGGATCGTCGTCGCGTACTGCTATCTGTGCGCCACCCAGCCCGGTAAGCCGGGAGGAGGCGGGCAGGGAAAGAAACTGAAAAACGGATTCACCACCGTTCACCTGGGCGGTTACTGATGATTGTGCAGCCAACACCCACAAAAGGGCGAATCTCAATTGTTTCAATATATCAGACATTGTTGCTGTCATGTTTTTCCTTTTTCACGCACGTTTCTGCGGGAGTTACGCGATATACTCTCTGCCTGCCCGGTATGACGCATGAATACTGCCGGAGGTTGTCCAGACGGGCTAAGAGGTGCTGTGTTAAAAACCAAGCGCCTGAATGAAAAAAGTTCATTGAAAGAAGAAAGTAGTAAATTTGCCCTATGAAGCAAGCTACTGATGTGGCTATGCAGTGTAGACAGAGGCCATGCGCTTCTGTCTATTTTATTTTGTTGCAGCGTAGTTTGGATCATATGGCTCGTTTTTTTTGAACAGCGTATAGATTAGAACCAGGAGTTTTCGCTGTACAGCCACCAGGCCGATCATCTTGACTTTAGGATTCCTCTCCGTCACTCGTTTGTAAAGTTCACGCAGTTGACCTTCATATCTGACGGCGCTAAGTGCTGGGTAGTGCAAAGCCCTTCGTATATGAGAATTTCCTTTTTTGGAAATTCTGGTTTTCCCTCTGACGGAAGAACCAGACTGCCGCTCCACCACATCATACCCTGCATAGCTGACCAATTGGGCTTTGTTTTCAATGAGTTCAAAGCCGTTTGTTTCGCTAATGATAGTGATTGCAGTAAGGAAGGCGACTCCTTTAATGGAACAAACATTGTCCACTTTTGCTTTTAATTCTGCATCCTGCTGGAGCGTTTTTTCCAACTGAAGGTTAATTTCAGTAATTTGTTTTTGCAAAAACTTGAGGTGCCGATTAGTGCGCTGAAGTGTTTTTTCATCCGGTTGATATTCATGTTTGTGGGCATGAAGCTGATTGGAAGCAGTCGTATGGTTTTCCAGCAAAGCCTCGCGTTCTCTGCACAAACGTTTGATTTTCAGCATTGTTTGTGAACATCCGTGCCAGAGTTTCATCTTCCGCTCCAGCCCCATTTGCGCCAAAGCCCGTGCTTCGACTCCATCGGTTTTAGTTTTAATGTTCAGGCTTTGCATGTAACTTTTGCTCTTGTTGGGAAGGATTACAGATATTTGATACTGTTGCATTTTGAGGTAATACGCCAGACCTTCATAATACACACCAGTAGCCTCCATCACCACCCATACAGGTACGTGAGCTTTGCATAACATCTTCATCCAACTATCCAGCGCCTTCCATCCGCCCTTTCTATTGGCAAATCGCTTGGCAGCTTTGCAATAAATCTGTTGACAATTATCCATCTGAGAGAAGCATACTACCAGAGTATCTTTGCTCACATCAATACCAATGCATTGCTTAATAACAGGTGGAATCGAGACGGGTGTTGCCGCTTCTGGATGAGTCTTGGATACTGAAGTTCTGGACATGATCAAATGATGTTAGGTTAAAAAAGGGTCTTCGTCGCCTCGTCTCGTAGCTTACGCTGCCTAATGGGTAAAACCCATTGACTTAAGTGCTGTTCAGGCTCTAAAGAACCCGGAAGGGGAGGAATTTCTCTTAATCTACATAGTGCAAAAGCACCTGTTTGCTTGTTACCCCTCTCGCCCTTCCGAAAGCCCTAATTTACTACTTTCTTATGTCAAAGAACTTTATTTTCAATCTCGGTACAAACGTACGAGCTTGTTCAGGAATCTCTCGCCGAGTCAAAAACGGCTCATTTTTCGCCATTTTTCACCTTTTTTCAGTTACGTAGCTCCGGCTATGCGCCTTCAAAAACGCAAAAACTGACAAAAAATCAGCCTGTTCTTGCCAACGGCAGAGAATCCTGAACAAGCTCTAAGAGCGATATCCATAAACCATCCGCAACCATTCCGTAAAAGTTGATGTTTATACATTGCGTTTGCTGCTCAGGCATTAATTCAGACGCCATTTATTACATGTCTTACAAAAAGAACGACCACTACAATCCCGAGATAACGGAGCAGCTTACGTCCCATTACCACGGTATACTCAGCGGAGTAGGTGAAGATTCGACCCGCGAGGGACTTTTGAAAACACCCGAACGTGCAGCCAAGGCGATGCAGTTCCTGACACAGGGGTACGAACAGGATGCGGCAGCTGTGCTGCGCTCCGCCATGTTCAAAGAGGATTACCGTGAAATGGTCA
>JBEGNB010000434.1:0-7071 GCA_041182785.1 Bacteroidota bacterium | reverse complement strand
GCGGAGGAAGCGGGATTCGAACCCGCGGTACGGGGTTACCCGTACGTCGGTTTAGCAAACCGGTGGTTTCAGCCACTCACCCATTCCTCCAAAATGGGAGCGCAAAGATAGAAACATCATCCCCTAACAACCAAATTTTCTTCAAAACAATTTTTCAAATGCAACCATAATACCCGCGCAACGACCTTATATGTTTATCCGTACCTTTACCATTGGCTTTCCGCCTTTCATTCCTAAACCTTGACTCTATGTGGCGCCTCTTTGCTCTGTATTCTCTGTTAATCTCTTCTTTGGCTGTCAACGCCCAAAATCTGCCCGATGCGTGGCACCTAGACCCAGCCTATCACCACCTCACGGTTAATGGTCAACACTCAACCGGCTTCTACGACGAAAGTCAGATGCAGACTATCCAGCTCTGGTTCTCCCAACCCGATTACTGGCAGCAAATGACCGCCAACTATGCCTCCAAAACCAATATCCCCGCCACTATGGTTGTGGGTGCCGATACGTTTCCCAATGTGGGTGTGCGCTTCAAAGGCAATACATCCTACAATATGGTCCAGAACTCTCAAAAAAAGTCGTTCAATATCACGCTCGACTATATTGACCCAACGCAGGATATAGACGGTTATGAAACGCTTAACCTGAATAATGCCTTCGAAGATGCCTCTTTTATGCGTGAGGTGGCTTACCTCCACCAGATCCGCAAGCACGTACCCGCAGCACGCGCCAATTATGTTCACCTGTACATCAATGGCGCCTACTGGGGTGTTTACCCGAACGTTCAGCAACTGAACCGCCAGTATCTCAAAGAGTGGTTCTCTGAAGAAAAAGGTACGCTCTGGCGCGCCGACCGCCCTTCCGGCACAGGCGGCCCGGGTGGACCCGGCGGACCCGGATGGGGCGATGGCACAGCAGCTATCAACTTTCTGGGCACTGATACTGCCACCTATAAACAGTATTACACGCTGAAATCCACCGACGATCCTACTCCATGGGATGAACTGGTGAAGGTGTGTGACAAACTCAATAACACCCCGGCAGCGCAACTGGAAGATACTATCCGAAAGTATATGGACCTCGACCGGACGCTCTGGTTCATGGCCAGCGAAATCGCTTTTTCCGACGACGACAGTTATGTCTTCAAGGGTAAAATGGATTACTACATCTACTACGACCCGCAAACCGGCTTCCTGACCCCGCTGGAATTTGACGGAAATACATGCATGAAGTCTAATGCCACCAACTGGGGCGTGTTCTATAATGCCACCAAAGTCAATTACCCGCTACTGAACAAACTCCTCGCAGTACCCTCTATCCGCCAGCGATATCTCGCGCACATGCGCACGCTGGTACAGGATGAACTGGATCCCGCCTACTTCAACGCGCTGATTGATCAGTACGATGCGCTTATTAATGCCGCTGTGCAGGCCGATCCCAAAAAACTGTACTCCTACACTCAATATACGTCTGAAAAGGCTGTCCTGAAAAGTTTCGTCAACACGCACCGCACTACCCTGCTCAATAACACCGAAATGCAGCAGACCGCACCGACGATCTCCCAGACTGCGCTCTACAATATCGCAGGTAACGCATGGGCTGCCCCGGTGGAAAATGAAGCGGCTGTAGTGAGAACCTCGGTAACCAACGCCGAAGGAGTGAGCGCAGTGTGGCTGTGGTACAGCGCCAGTCTGGAAGGCCAGTTCTCCAGGGTTCAGATGTTCGACGATGGCGGTCACGATGATGGCGCCGCCAATGACGGCTCTTTTGGTGCCTCTATACCCGGCTTCGCCTTCGGTACGCAGGTACGATTCTATGTGGAAGCGCTGTCGGCCAATGCAGCCAAATCGGCCGCCTACGACCCTGTGGGGGCCGAACACGATGTTTATTACTACCAGGTGACAGCACCGTTCACTTCCAGCCAGACGGTGGTGATTAACGAAATTATGGCTTCCAATACATCTACAGTAACCGATGATGCCGGCGAATACGACGACTGGATTGAGCTATACAACCGCACGAATCAGGCTGTTGATCTGGCAGGTTATGGCCTGAGCGACAATCCAGCCAATCTCTTTAAATGGGTATTCTCCGCCGGTTCCTTTATTGCTCCAAACGGGTATTTTATCGTGTGGGCAGACGAAGATGGCGGCACGCAGGGACCGCTGCATGCCAGTTTCAAACTCTCTTCCGACGGTGAAACACTCACGCTGGCCGATCCGCAGGGTAATCTGCTCGATACACTTACTTTCGGTACACAGGTGTCCGACAAGGGCTATGCGCGCGTACCGAATGGCTACGGACCGTTTGTGATTAAATCACCCACTTTTGCGGCGAATAATGGAACAGTTTCCACCTTCGAACTGCTGCCCGCTGCCGACTGGTCGGTAACACCCACAGTCACCAGTTCCGTGGTACGTATCAGTATGAAAAACGGCGCCGAGGCCGTCGTTCAGGTGATGGATATGCTGGGAAATACGCTGGTTTCCGAATTGTTCCAGTCCGAAACGACCCTGAATGTGGCCAGCTTCCCGGCAGGCACCTATACAGTCAGGATTGTTTCCGGCGGGAAAACAGGCGCACGAAGGGTGATTGTACCCTGATAACAGGGAGAAATTCCTCCTTTCAGTCGGAATGACGATGCGTTTTATCATTATCAGGTGCGAACAGCGATGATCACATCCTAGCAAGCAAGGCAGGGCCGCCCCGACATTTCGGAACGGCCCTCTATCCTCGTCGTTGTAATTTCTATAAAAATGCTCCGTAATCAGTTAACCGGCAGGTTGATCTGACTGCGGTAAAAAGCAGGCTTGACACCTTTTTCCGATTCGAACACAGTGTAAAAGGTGGCCCGGGAGCCAAATCCGGCATCCCTGGCGAGGGCTTCAATGGTGTATTGATCGAAGGCAGGATCTTCAAATTTGAGTATCACTTCCTCTATCCGGTACCGATTGAGCATCACTTTGAAATTGGGGTAATCCAGTTCCTGAACAGCGTCCAGCAGTTCCTTGTAGGCAATGCCCAGAGCATCCGCGATATCGGCTGCTTTTATTTCGGAATTCAGGTATGGCTTTTTACTGTCAAAGTAGGCAGACAACAGTTGCGCCGTCGCGCTTTGTTTCCGGGCTGCCTGCAGGTTCTTTTGCTCTCTTTTTCGAAGTAGTCTCTCCTGCCGGTATTGCTCCATGAGTAACTCGTGAGACGACTTAATCCCTTTTTTCAGTCGCTTGTTGATCTTTATCATGACAAGTGTTAGAACTATGGCACTCACAAAAACCAGCAGTAATATTGTTAACAAGCGGTTTTGCCAGTTCTCACTCTCAAGGGCGGATCTCAGGTGACGGGTCTGCATCTCTCTTTTCTCTAACTCGTACGACTGCACTATATCCTGCAACTGCATTCTCTTCGCTCCGCTCAGCAGGGTATCCTCCAGTATTTTGGCTTCCACCGACAGCTTCGCATAGTTTTTCCACTCCCCCTCTTTTTCGTAAGTATCCAGCAGATTCCTCATCACCTCCAGGATAACAACATTCTCCTCTGACTCCCGGACCAGCTCAAGTGCCTTTTCGTAGTATTCCTCCGCTTTCTGCAAGTTTCCCTTTGAACTTTCCAGTGCTCCGTATCCGCAGTACACCCTGGGAACTCCGGATACGATCCCGTTTTTTTGACAAATATCAAAAACCTCGTCATAACAACTGCGAGCCTCGTCCATTAGTCCGAGATCAAAAAATACGTTGCCCATATTGAACAGCGTCATCACCTTGTTATTGACATTGGAATTCATCGAATCCGCTGCAAGAACCAGTTTGTAATAGTATAGCGAACTGTCGGGTTTACTTTTCCGATACGACAAGGCAATATTAGTCAATACAGGCAAGCTGTACTCCCGGTCATTCAGTTCATCGAACGACTGATATGCTTTCCGGTAGTATTCCAGTGCCTTGTCCATATTGTTGCTGCCGACATATACATGACCGATTCCCTTGTAGCACAATCCGAGTGCAAAGGTATCTTTCACGCTCTCGGCAATCCGGACGGCCCTGAACAGGCAATCCTGGGCTTCGGTGAATTTGCCACGGTCCCGGAGGATATCGGCGTAGAGGGTCATGTAGTTTGCCCTGTTTTTGACAATATTGGCCCGCTCCATCAGACTTATTGTTCTGGAAATATAGTTTTCTGCTGCGGGAATATGACCACCTGTATAGCTGTACCAGCCCATGTTGTACAGTATCCTGACCATTGCGGCGGTATCGGGCCAGTATTTTTTCTGTTCGTACAGCCTGCTGACAATACTGAAAGCCGAATCGGGCATCCCCATAGCGGCAATAGCACCGGCACGGGTATTGGCGATTTTCAGATCAAATGAATCGGTCAGCGCGTGCGTACGCGCGAGTACTTCGGCAGTGTCGCACAGGGCCAGTGCCTGCACGGGGCTTGATCCCGACGCACGGCGTGCTCGCGCAACAACTTCGGCAATCTGCTTCTGTTCGGGTGTTTCAGGTCTGGGATTTCTGTTTTTGCAAAATGTAAAGAGCAAAATGAAAATCAGACAGATTATTATTCGATGAAAGATACTGATCATTACAAACGGGGAAAAAGAAACAAGAAATTATCGGGTGGAAGTGAAAAGCCGGACCCTGATTAAAAAGAAAAGTGAAAATAAAAATAAAAACCTTTTTGAAACTGTGTTTACATCACGTCATATTATCGGGTATCCGGCCCGAAAGATCAAAGATCACTCAATCCGACCGAAACCCGATAATTATTTTCTGACGCGTTATTCTGCCATGCAACGAACATAGCACCCCCGGGTACGGGTACCCGGGGGTGGACCCGGGCTGACATTACTGTTACATAACTTCAGGCCCATAGCTGGCTAGGAAACAGCACCGCCATGGCTCATTGTATGATTGTTCTTGTCATGTTCTTATCCATTTTATCCCGATTTCGGAATGTTGAATAAAAAAATCAAATAGACGGATTATTGTGCGATACAGCGGACAGAATTACCCTGGGCACGGGAATTGGTGATTATACTGGCAGGGCCACTACTGAAGTTCAAGGACCGCGCCAAGGTGGTACCGATTTGAAAACTGCTCCAGTAGCTGCCGTAGGCACCACGGTTGGAACACTCACCATCAGCGTCGCTCCTGTCTCCAGCCGCCGGAAGCATCAACTGATCTCCGAATTTTTTACCCGCTCCGTAATTGGTGGCGGAAAAGGTGAAGGTGCCCACATTGGTTTTGGTATTATTGGCCACCACACCTTCCCACTGTGCCTTTGTCGGCACCCGGTACCCGTCAGGACAAGGATCACTGGCTGTTTTGGAACCATCGGCCCAGGAACCATCCGCAGCATCGGTCGTATTCCAGCCGATTACGGCACCGACTTTCGGATCGGTAGCCGTCGGACCTTCCGCCGCTTGCGTAAACCGGCCCCATTGCCAATATGCACCATTTATTTCCCAGGACGGAGTAAACGGACAAGCACTGGTATTGGCAGCACCCAGATTGTAACACATAAAGTCCTTGTAGTCCGTAGCGGTCACTTTGGCGCGGCATACGGTGCTGCATACAATAACATTCAGCGTACAAGTTTGTCCGCCGATGTTCAGCGCAAAACTGGCGGTACCGACGCTGGCCGGGGTGCCTGTAATAGCGTAAGACAGGTTGCCCGCACCACTGCCGAAATTGCCCGCGCTCAGCGTGGCCGTCAGGCCTGTAACGCCCGTGGATATCACCGTTTGTCCGGTGTAAAACCCGCCGGTGCCACCCGTATAAGGCACGCTCGCGCTCACGCCCGAGGCCGCCTGACCGGATGAGAGTGTACCGGTAACAGTGGTGCCGGAGCAATTGAATGCCCCGACAGAGCCGGGGGTATCTTCGATACAGCGGACAGAATTGCCGAAGATACGGCCGGCGTTGAGCATGTTGGCAACACTGTTATCGAAGTTCAGGGTCCACGCATCGTCCGTGCCGTCCTCTGTACTACTCCAGTAAAAGTTGATGCTGCCACGGTCGAGCAGCGTACCATCGCCAAAGTCCCTGTAGCCGGCTGCCGGAAGCATCAGCTGATCTCCGAACTTTATACCGGCTTCGTAGTTGGTGGCAGAACCGTTGAAGGTACCTACAAAGGTGGGGGTATTATTGGCCGCCACATCATCCCACTGATCTTTCGTCGGCACCCGATGCCCGACAGGACAAGGGTCGTTGGCGGTTTTGGAACCGTCGGCCAGGGAACCATTCGCAGCACCGGTCGTATTCCAGCCGCTGACAGGGCCGTCTTTCGGATCGGTAGCCGTCGGGCCTTCCGCCGCCTGTGTATTAATCCCCCACTGCCAGTAGCCCCCGTTAATCTCCCAACTCGGAGCAAAGGGATTGGCACTGGTGTTGGCAGTGCCGAGGTTGTAGCACATAAAGTTCTTGTATTGTGTAGTGGTCACTTTGGCACGGCACAAGTAAACAAGCGATACACTGAACGTACACGTCTGTCCGCCGATACTCAGCGCAAAACTGGCGGTACCCGCGCTGGCAGCGGTTCCCGTGACAGACCAGGTGAGCGTACCCGCCCCGCTGGCCAGACTGCCTGCACTCAGTGAGGCAGTAAGGCCTGTAACGCCCGTGGAGGCGACCGACTGTACATCATAAACGGCACCATTGCCGCCCGTATAGGGCACATCGGCGCTCACGCCGGACGCACTCACACCCGCATACAGCGTCCCGGATACTACCGCACTGCTGCAATCCAGTGTTTGTACAACGCCCGACCTGCACTTTATTCGCACCCAGTCGGCAGATGAGGGTGTGCCCAGGTTCATTTCCAGGCAGTTGGTCGTCGTGTTGTATATCACCAGACTGGTGGCAGGACTGATGACAGCATCGCGCTCTGTGGTGGTTAAACGGGGAAGCAATACCCCCTGACTGCTGCTCTGTACATCCAGCGATGCCGAAGGATCGGGAACCGTGCCTCCCACTACTACCTGCCCCCGAAGGCTCCATGGCGCCATCAGCAAGATTGCCATGGCCAGTTGTATGATTGTTTTTGTCATGTTCTTATCCATTTTATCCCGAT
>JBEGNB010000433.1:0-4277 GCA_041182785.1 Bacteroidota bacterium | reverse complement strand
TGCATTTCAACGGAATAAAGGTGCATGTCAACCAGTCAATCAATCAGGTGTGGGGTGGTCCGTTTTCCGGTATTGATGGCGGAAACGACGATGGAAAAGGTATCACCGACAGGCCCGGCGGTCTTAAACTGCAGGCCGAAGGGCACAATGTTCTCTACCGAAATATATGGATCAAGGAAATGGATTTAAAATCGCCTGACACCGACCTTTTGCAGCCCGGGACGCCCGCTACACCCGTGTACGATATGCCAGCCCGCCTCACGCGCATGCCCTACAAGAGCAAATTCGATGGCTCTGAGAGGGAGTATTTCATTTATTACCCCAAAGGTCACGACGGAGTTGTGGGACAGAAATACCCGCTCATGATGTTCCTGCACGGTAATGGCGAACGCGGAAACGGAAAGGACGAACTCGATTATGTGCTGACTCACGGTCCGCTCTATGAGGCCTGGATACAGAAGAGAGACCTGCCATTTATCATTATTTCCCCGCAACTGCCTATGTTTGGCATGGATAAAAAAGGTATCTCCTATATTGATAACCGCGATCGATCCTGGATTCCCCGGCGCCTGGAAGAGGGCACTCCTCCCCGCAACTGGGGCGATGCACAAACCGGTGCCATACAGGCCACTATCCCGTCCGATACTTTTCCGAGGGGTATGAAAACGCTGCCTGAAGGATGGGATCTCATCGAAGAAGACCTGACGGATATGATCAGGCTCGCCCAGATGTATTTCGGCGGCGACGAATCGCGCACCTATCTTACCGGCCTCAGCTACGGTGGTTTTGGTACCTGGCATTTTGCCAGCACTCATCCCGAGTTGTTTACAGCTATTGCGCCGGTAGTAGGTTGGGGGCATCCCGACTACATGAAACCCATCTCGGATGCACACCTGCCAGTCTGGGCTTTTGCTGCGGGTTTTGATCAGGCCGTACCCAAGCGTTACTTTCATGCCGGAATAAACAGGCTGAAAGAACTCGGTGGCTGTCCCGATCTGCGTTTCACCATCCACGAGGACCTCGGCCATGATGCCTGGCGCAGAATTTACGGCGGACAGGATCTGTACGACTGGTTTTTGAGTAAAAAGAAATAACCACTTCCAAAGAAATTCCCGTTTATGAATCGCATACTGACATTCATGCTCTCTTCAAAGGGCATTCAACAGGATCTCGCTTTGCTAATTCTGCGTCTTGTAATGGGCGGCTTTATGGTTTATGCCCACGGTACGCGCAAGTTGATGAAGTTGCTCAACGGCAATTACGAATTCGCAGATCCAATTGGTGTGGGCCCGGAGGCATCTCTTTGGCTTACGGCATTTGCGGAGGTTGGCTGTTCCATACTGGTGATTGCTGGTTTTTATACCCGTTTCGCCCTCATTCCTCTCATAATTTGTATGGCTGTTATTGCATTTGTGGTGCATGGGCCCGATCCGTTTGGAGAAAAGGAATCGGCACTCATGTACATGGCTGGTTACATAACACTGTTCCTGACCGGACCAGGCAAGTGGAGAGTAGGGAAGGGGTAATTCAGATTCTGGCAGTTCCTTTGAGAAAAGGCACAAACCTGAAGTCATCCAGCGTTTCTACTTTAAATTCCTTTGCTGAAATACGGGTAATTCGTGTCATTTTCTGTACCTGTTCGCCTACAGGAATAACCAGTATTCCACCAATTGCGAGCTGGTCTTTCAGTGGCTCGGGTACAACTGGAGCACCGGCAGTCACTATGATCTTGTCGAAGGGAGCGTAGGCAGGCAGCCCCTGGCTACCGTCGCGGAAAAAGCAGTGGACCGTGCGGAAACCGAGCGACTGCAGCAGTTCCTGACTCTGTACATACAGCTCCTCCTGTCGTTCTACCGTATAAACCCGGGCTCCAAGTGCCGCCAGAATAGCCGCCTGATAACCCGAGCCGGTACCAATCTCGAGCACCTTGTCTCCAGCTTTTATGGCAAGCAGCGACGACTGGTACGCCACGGTGTAGGGCTGGGATATTGTTTGCTCGTTGCCAATCGGGAATGGCTTGTCTTCATAGGCGTGCTCTTCAAAGGCCTTGTCGAGGAAAAAATGCCTGGGTACAGCAAGGATGGCGGCCAGCACAGCTTCGTCGCTAATACCACGTTTGCGCAAGTCTTCGACCAGACGCTTTCTGAGCCCTTTATGACGGTATGAGTCGTTCAATTCAATTGCGTAATTGATGCAAAGTTAGTGACAACTTTCCGGACTGGCCGTCTCGCAAACGGCATTTGACCTCTATTTGCATCTGTTTGTACAATTCTGATTCTTTTTTAGAGTTATTTCCCGACAAATTACCGGCCTGGCCTTAGTTTTGCACCTTCAATCTGCATTTTTTTTCGAAATACAATAAAAAGTATGGCAGTTCCCATTAAGTTTGGTACCGATGGATGGCGTGCAATCATCGCCGACGACTTCACCGTTGACAATGTGAAACGTGTGGCTGAAGCCACCGCTCTTTTCATGAAAAAGCACAAAATGAAAAAGGCGGTGATCGGTCATGACTGCCGCTTTGCAGGTCAGCTTTTTGCCTTCACCACGGCACGTGTGCTCGGAGCTTACGGTATTCAGTGCCACATGGCCACGGAAGGTTTTGTAAGTACACCCATGGTCAGTCTGGGTGTAGCCAAACTGAAAGCCGGACTGGGTATTGTCATCACCGCCAGCCACAACCCGCCCTCTTACAACGGCTACAAACTCAAGGCCTCTTATGGCGGCCCGATGATACCAGCCGAGGTTCAGGAACTTGAAGACATGATTCCCGACGTTTGTTCGCTCGGTGAACTGCCAACCATACACGAATTGTCGGAGCGCGGATTGTTTAAAACAGCCGATCTGGAGGGCATTTATCTGAAACATGCCCGCCGTAACTTCGACCTGAAACTGATCAAGGCCTCCGCAGGAAAAATAGCCTATGATGCCATGTACGGTGCCGGACAAAATGCGGTGAAAAAACTCCTTCCGCGCTGTGTATTCCTGCACTGCGACAACAATCCGGGTATGCACGGACAGGCACCTGAACCTATCCACAGAAATCTCCAGTTGCTGAGCGATACCATCCGGAAAAATCCGAAAATTACAGCAGGTCTGGCTAACGACGGCGACGCAGACCGTATCGGACTGTACGACGAGGACGGCAACTTCGTGGATAGTCACCATATCCTGCTTATTCTCCTTCTTTACCTGCACAAATACAAAGGAATGTCGGGTAAGGTAGTCTTTACTTTCTCGGTGACCGATAAATTGAAGAAAATGGCCGACAAATTCGGCCTTCCCTATGAAATTACCAAAGTTGGCTTTAAGTATATCGCCGAAATCATGACCCGCGAGGATGTACTCGTGGGCGGTGAAGAATCGGGTGGCCTGGCCGTTAAAGGCCATATTCCGGAGCGCGATGGCGTATGGATCGGACTGCTCGTTTTCGAGTTCATGGCGAAAACCGGAAAAACCCTGAAAGGTCTGGTAGAGGAAGTTTACAAGGAAGTTGGCGCCTTTGCATTCGACCGCGATGATCTTCATATCACGGAAGCGCAGAAGCAAAATGTGATTAAAATGTGCAAGGACAGGGCCTACACCAGCTTCGGCTCCTACAAGGTAACCGGTGTTGACGATCTGGACGGCTGGAAATTCCGTCTCGGCGATGAAAAATGGGTGATGATCAGGGCTAGCGGAACGGAACCCGTACTTCGCGTGTATGCTCAGGGAGGTACACTCTCCGAGTGCCGCGCCATGCTCGAAGCTGCCAAAGCAACTATACTTTAACCCCCAACATACCGTTACAATGAAAATCGCCATTGGCTGCGATCACGCAGGTTTTGATTACAAAGAAGGTATTGTCGCCATGCTGCAATCGCAGGGTCACATGGTACAGGATTTCGGCGCCCATTCTGCAGCAAGCGTTGACTATCCGGATTACGCTCACCCGGTAGCCGAAGCAGTGGAGAGCGGACTGGCCGATCGTGGTATTCTTATTTGCGGTAGCGGTAACGGGGTGGCTATTACTGCCAATAAACACCAGAAAATCCGTTGTGCGCTGTGCTGGAATGAGGAAATCGCCAGTATGGCACGCCTGCATAACGACGCCAACGTAATAGCATTGCCGGCGCGCTATGTCCCCGAGATACTCGCACAGGCAATGGTAAGAATCTTCCTGTCCACCGAATTTGAAGGGGGAAGACACAACAAAAGGGTGGATAAAATCGCCTGTTCCTGATTTTTCACTCAAACTGTTCAATTTCCAAGAACAAATCAAAGACTACTCTTTGTAT
>JBEGNB010000432.1:0-24632 GCA_041182785.1 Bacteroidota bacterium | reverse complement strand
TAGCGCCCGCCTGCGAAGTGGAGGAGCAGTTATTCGCTGTCGCGCAGGGTAATTAAGCGGGGCTTTGCCCCGAAATTTTTTTTGGTATTTTATTGTATTTTTATTGTTTGTGGTTTTGAGTGTTTATTTCGGAAGATCCTTTGTGCCGGTTTTTTTAACCGCAGCGTTGAGTTGTAGAGAGTTTAATCGCAGAGTTACGCGGAGTTAACCGCAGAGTTACACAGAGTTTAATCGCAGAGTTACGCAGAGTAGCTCAAGGAATCTTTTTCTGCGTAACTCTGCGCCATACTCTGCGTAACTCTGCGGTTAAAAAAACGGGTTCAAACAGGAAAAAAGACCCGGGCCGACAATTATACCGTTAAAACAGGTCAGGTCATTTCGACGCAGTAGAAATCTCATCCGGCATTTTGCGGGCGATTTTCAGCAGCGGCCTGTTTTTCATGTTGCGCGACGAAACGTCAAACGCCTTTTGGTGAAAACCGCTGGAAATACGCCGGAAACCGGAGGTTGTTTTGTTTCACCCCTACGGTGCTTTGTGTGCTTTGTGGGCGCGTTTTGCTATTAACATGCCGCTCCTCCGGAGCTGGATCGCGATTCAGGGTGAGGGCAATCCCGGTCTGAATACTGCTCATACAACGGCGGTTTATATGATTGTCTGCACGTTGATCTAACCCGCCCGGATAATGCTCCAACTCCCCTCTACCGGTACCACCAGACCACGGCAAACGTGACTATCAGCAGGATCACGGAAAGGGTGCGGTAGTTCTGATACCAGGGCAGGCCGCGCAGACTGGCGGAATCTTCTTCATAAACGGTGTTGTTCCAGGTCATGCCGGTGATTTTTTCGGCCGGTGGAGGTGCCGTGGCGAGACTCACCGCTATTTGCACGGCGGCACAAATGGCGAGTATGACAGGAGCCTTGACAAGGAAATGTACGTTGTTCCAGGCTTCGGAAAGGCCGCTCACCTGACTGACCACGGTGAATATCGCGATAACCAGTCCGGTCATGAGGGCCGCAAAAGCGCCGTCGGCATTGGCGCGCTTCCAGAAGAGGCCGAGCAGGAAGATGGCTACTACGGGCGGACTGATCAGCGCCAGCACGCTCTGCATGTAGTTCATCAGCGACTCGAAATTGGCAATCTGGGGAGCCCAGAGTACGGTCAGTACCATGAATACCACGGTAGCGATCTGTCCGGAACGCACAAGCCCTTTGGAGTCCATATCAGGGCGCATTTTCTGCACGAAATCCATGGTGACAAGCGTGGAGGCCGAGTTCAGGGTGGCGCTCACCGCCGATGCCATGGCTGCGAGGAAACCCGCCACGACGAGTCCGACGAGTCCGACTGGCAGCAGGTCGAATACCAGTGTGGGATAGGCACCGTCGGAGAAGTTTTTGAGTTGTCCGGCGTACATCTCCTGTAAGTTGGGGTACAGTTTGATGGCTGCAACGCCCGGAAGTACGAGCAGGAAAAGTATGGGTATTTTCAGCAGGGCGGCAAACAGGGCGCCTTTGCGCGCTTCGTCGGCGTTTCTGGCACTCAGGGCGCGCTGCACGATAAACTGGTTGTTGCACCAGAAATAGAATCCGAGCAGGGGCACACCCAGCACCAGTCCCTGCCAGGGCATGTCGGGGTGATCGGAGGGCTGAACGAGGTGCATGAACGACGGATCGGTGGAGTTGGCATGCGCCACAATGGCGTCGTATCCGCCGGCCTTGTCGTACACAATAAAGGCCAGGATCACCGCAGAAATCAAGAGAATCACGGTGTTCACCATCTCCGTTCGCATAACCGACGACAGACCGCCCACGATGGTGTAGCCGGCGGCAAACACGGCCAGCAGGCTTACAATCAGGGTGGTGTTGGCACCGGGGTACACCAGTTTGGCAATCACAACACCCGCAAACAGGGTGCCTGCGGTATCAATGAAGATATTGCCCACCAGCGTGATGAAGGAAAAATAGTAGCGGGAACGGGCATCGTAGCGCTTCTCGAAGAACTCCGGCATCGTATAAACCTGCGATTTCAGGTAAAACGGCAGGATGAACATACAAAAGAATGTCAGTACGATGGATGCCATCCACTCGTAGTTGAAAAACACAATTCCGCCTTTGTACGCCCCGCCCGTGATGGCAATCAGCGAATTGGAGGAGATGTTGGCCGAAAACATGGAAATACCGATGACGTACCAGGGCATATTGCGCCCGGCAAGGAAATACTCCTCCGAACTGCCGGCTTTGCGGTGGTAAATACCATATACAACAATCGCCAGAATGTATCCGGTGATAATCAGAAGATCTACGGTGTGAAACTGAAATTCCATACAAAAAAGCAATGAAGGTTAAGGTGCATTATCCTTGTTCTGAATTGATGGGCAACAATACGAATAAAATTGTTCACCGGTCTTTTATACATACACTGTTTCTGATTTTTGTTGAAAATTGAATACTCGGGGCCCGTATTGCATTAATTATTGTAAAACCTGTTTATTTTGCGCTTCATGATACGAATATTCTCAGCCATTGCCATCACTGGCGCTCTTTTTGCACTCGCCGCCCGCGAGAACCGCCCCTTCGCCACGCTGTCCAGGTCCGAATCGGCCGCAGAGGCACAGTGGGTGGACTCGGTGTTCAACAGTCTGTCGCCCGATGAAAGGCTCGGTCAGTTGTTTGTCCTGCGTGCCAATCTGGATATGGACTCGGTCTTCGAGGCCCGGGTGGAGTATCTTGTCCGGAAGTACAAGCCGGGTGGACTCTGTTTTTTCAACCCGTCTCACGCCGGTACGGTCGAAAAGCAGGCCGAACTAACCAACCGCTATCAGATGGCCAGTCCGCAGGTGCCGCTGCTCATCACTGCCGACCTTGAAAACGGACTGGGTATGCGCCTGCGCAACACAGCCATGTCGTTCCCGCGCGCCATGATGCTGGGCGCTATTCAGGATAATCGCCTCCTGTATGAAATGGGAAAAGAGGTGGCCTGGCAGTGCCGCCGCCTCGGTGTTCATGTCAATTTTGCGCCTGTGGCTGATGTGAACAACAACTCGTCCAATCCCGTTATCGGCGAACGCAGTTACGGGGAGGATCGGCATAATGTGGCCGCCAAGGCGTATCAGTACATGTCGGGTCTGCAGGACGGCGGTGTGCTGGCCTGTGCCAAGCACTTCCCCGGTCACGGCGATACCGATCAGGATTCTCACATAGAACTGCCGCGTATCAAATACGACTGGCACCGCCTCGACAGTCTTGAACTGTTTCCGTTCCGCATGCTGGCCGATAACGGTATAGGCTCCTTTATGGTGGGGCACCTGCAGGTAAACGCTATTGATGACCGCGAGCCGCGCCCCACTTCGCTGAGCAAACCCGCCATCACGGGTCTCCTGCGCGAGAAAATGGGCTTCGACGGACTCATATTTACCGATGCCATGGAAATGGAGGGTGTGAAAAAGCAGTTCCCCGACGGTATAGCCGATGTGGAGGCTTTCAAAGCCGGCAACGATGTCATCCTGCTCTCTGCCGATTTTGAAAAGGGCTGGAATGCCGTCCAGGAAGCCCTGAAAAATGGCGAGCTGGATCGCGAAAAACTGAATGCCAGCGTGAAGCGGATGCTGCGGGTGAAGTACAGGCTCGGCGTAACCACACCTCAGCGGGTGGAGCTGAACAACCTGCGCCGCGATCTGAATCGTCCGCAGGCCTACGCACTCAAGCGCCGCATGGTGGCTGCTGCCATGACGCTGGTGCGCGATGAACGCCAACTGGCAGGTTTCCCCGACCTGGAGAACAAACGCTTCGCCTCGGTAGCTATCGGCGATACCAACAGAACGGTTTTTCAGACGTACTGCGGTTATTACGCCCCGGTACGGCATTTCAATATTCCCAAAAATGCCGACTCGCTGCTCCGGCAGCAGGTGCTCGATTCGCTGCGCCATTACGATGTGGTGCTGGCCGGTCTTTACGGGATGCGCACCACGCCTATGCCCGCGCGCGTGAAGCGCAGCGAGGCCGGGGCTGATACCATGTACGGGCTCACCGCAGCCCAGATTGAATTCACCCGGGCACTGAACCGGCAAAATGTGGTGGCACTCACCGTTTTTGGTAATCCCTATACCCTGCGCCGGGTCGCTGATGCTCCCCTGCTGCTGCAGGCTTTCACTGAAGATCCGATGGCGCAGGAATATGCCGCACAGGCGCTGTTCGGGGCAAGTGATATCAATGGCATCATGCCGGTAACGGCCACGCCTTTTGCGCACTTCGGCCATGGTTTCAGGAAAGATTATCCACAGAAAAGACTCGGTTACGACTTGCCCGAGGCAGTCGGCATGAGCAGCGATACACTCGCACAACTCGATACCCTCGCCCGGCAACTGATCGCGCTGGGTGCCGCGCCGGGCTGTCAGATTCTGGTAGCCAAAGACAACAAAATCGTGTGGAACAAGGCTTACGGTTTCCATACCTACGACAAAACCACGCCTGTCACCACCGAAACCATCTTCGATCTGGCTTCTGTTACAAAAGTGGCTGCCACCACGGTGTCGGTGATGAAGCTGGCAGAACAGGGCCTTGTTTCACTCGACAGTCCCGTATCTGCCTGGGTACAGGAACTGAAAAGTACGGATAAGAACACACTGACCTTCCGCGAGGTTATGGCACATCACGCGGGGCTGAAAGCCTGGATTCCGTTTTACAAGCAGACTATCACGGCAGATAAAAAACCGGCGCCGGTGCTGTACAAACCCGAAGAGGATCGGCATTTCCATGTTCCGGTGGCAAAGGGTCTGTATATGAAGGATGTGTGGGTGGATACCCTGTGGCGGCAGGTATTCGACAGTCCGCTCAGTCCGGAGAAAAACTATGTGTATTCCGATCTCGGCCTTTACCTGTGCGCGCGTGCCGTGCGCGAAGCAAGCGGAGTGCCTGTAGATGCGTACGCCGCAGCGGCGTACTACCGCCCGCTGGGAATGAGTACAACGGGCTATAATCCGTGGAAGAAAGGCTGGGCCGATCGCTGTGCACCCACGGAGGACGATACCTATTTCCGCCAGGTGCGCATACAGGGGTACGTACACGATATGGGTGCGGCCATGCTGGGGGGCGTCAGTGGTCATGCCGGACTGTTTTCCAGCGCCAACGACCTGGCCAAGTTGTTCCAGATGCTCCTCAACGGCGGCAGTTACGGGACAAGGCAGTACCTCGGTAGCGAAACAATACGGCAGTTCACCACCCGGTACGAAAAGAGCATGCGTCGCGGAATCGGGTTTGATATGAAAGAACTAAACCCGGAAAAAGACGTTAACATGAGCACACTGGCCGGTGCCAACACCTTCGGTCACCTGGGCTTCACCGGCACCTGTGTATGGACCGACCCGGACAAAAACCTCGTGTTTATATTCCTGTCCAACCGGACATTCCCCACCATGGACAACAACAAACTCAGCAATGAAAATTTCCGTCCGAGGTTACAGAGCGTCGTTTACCGCGCTATAACCGAAGGGCAATAATCAGAGAAAATATGGAAGAAAAAAACACACCACGCGTTTCCCAGGAAGACCTGGACGTAGTACGCGATGAAAATCACCGCAAGGAAAAGGAGTTCAAACGTGAAATAGTTACCGACTGGCTGCCGCGATACACAGGTAT
This sequence comes from Bacteroidota bacterium, assembly GCA_041182785.1. Taxonomy (GTDB): domain Bacteria; phylum Bacteroidota; class Bacteroidia; order Chitinophagales; family Saprospiraceae; genus M3007. The sequence continues at coordinate 19,000 of JBEGNB010000432.1, read as the reverse complement.
GCCGCTGGATCAGTTCGGAAAATTCATACTGCTCGTCAATTTCAGCGGCTATGTGAAATCCTTTGCCGAACAACACGGCGTACAGATATACGGCACTGACCGCCCCATGCAGGCGGCAACGGCAGATGGTATAACTATCATCAACTTCGGTATCGGGAGTCCGAATGCGGGCCTCATTATTGACCTGCTGGAAGTGATAACTCCCAAAGCAGTATTGTTTCTCGGCAAATGTGGCGGACTGAAAACCGGAAAGAATCATATCGGAGACCTGATTCTGCCCATAGCAGCCATACGCGGCGAGGGTACCAGTAACGACTACCTTCCCCCGGAGGTGCCGGCTCTGCCCGCCTTCGCCCTGCAGAAGGCTGTCTCCACCACCATACGCGACATGGAGCGCGATTACTGGACGGGCGTGGTTTACACAACCAACAAGCGCGTGTGGGAGCACCGGGAAGACTTCAAACAGAAGCTGCGCGATCTGCGCTGCAACGCGATTGATATGGAAACGGCCACCATTTTCGCTGCAGCCTTTAAAAATCAGATGCCTGCAGGCGCGCTGTTGCTGGTGAGCGATATGCCCATGACGCGCGATGGTGTGAAAACGGAGGCGAAGGACAGGGAAACTACCTCCCGATTTGCCGAAGCGCATCTCGCCATTGGTATTGGTTCGCTGAAACAGCTTATGAACAGCGGCCTCACGGTGAAGCACCTGCGTTTCTGATCCCGGTTATTCACAGACCGGCCTCTGTCAGGACAGCATTTCGCTGTTGCTGCAGGTTTTCGAGCAGGGCTGGTTCCAGTTTTGATGCGCGTCTGCGCGCGCGCCAGGCGTGTGTGATTCTTTCGTGGTACTCGGAGTAATATCCAAGCGCGATGGTTGCGCCCACTGCCGTCCAGGCCAGGATGTTATTGCCGGTAAATACGAATACAGCTCTGAAAATACCCCTGAGCCAGACGGGTACAGTGAAGAAGCCCAGAAACATCTTGAGTGCGCCATTGTAGCCGGGGTACAGTTGCAGTTTCTGGCTTGCGAACTTCGGGATAGAGAAGGGAATAAACCAGCAGATTCGTCCGGCAAGGGCCGGTATTGTACCTGCCAGCGTTATCAGCGTCTGGAAAAAACCGCTCTTTTTCGCGCTGAGCGCTGCATCGGGCACACCGGCATTTTCCAACTGACTGAAGTAGGTATTGAGCAGTCGGGTCAGTTCGGGTCGGCGGATATTCCGTTCCAGCAGGTTTTTCCGGAAACTGAAATACTTCCTGTTCCCCTGCGGAAACATATTTTCGGCTACGGTTTCCAGTTTGTCGGCCACCGGCTGCAGTTCGAGGTCGTGAACTGTCAGCGTCAGATCGCTGACCGTCTGTTGCAGGTGAGCAGTCAGATCCGAAACCGCTTTGTCGGGTTCCGACAGCCATGCATCGCGCCATTCGGCGGCGTGTACGGGTTTTCCAAAGTGAACAATGACATCACTTCTGAACTGATCGGGTGCGCTGTAGCTCAGACCGACCGGAATCAGTTTCACGTCGAGTTGCCAGTCGGTACGGTGTTCTGCGCCAAGTGCGATGCGGGCTGCGCCTGTTTTGAAGGGCCGCACCACCCGGTCCATCCAGCTTACCCCTTCTGCGGCTATGAAAAGTACCCCGCCGTTCTGAATATGTCTGACCGACTGATCCAGCGCCTCGCTGTTATTCCGGTCGGCACCATCCGGCAAGTCTTCCTTTCTTTTCACAGGGATACAGTACATACGCCTCAGGATCCAGTTGCTCACCGGGTGCTTGAACAGGCTGTAATTAGCCAGGAAATAACAACTTTGCCTGATTTCAACACACACGTTGAACACATCCATGATGGTGCTCGGGTGATTGACAACCACGATCGCGGGTCCGCTGAAACGCAGATTTTCCCTGCCCAGCACCATTCTGCGGCGGTAGAATACCCTCAGTCCGATGAAGGCAAAAATCCGGAAAAACTGATAGAGTGCGAACAAGGTGTGAAGTTACAGAACAGCAGAAACAATCTTTTTGATGGTTTCGTTTTCACCCATGGTGTAATAGTGCAGGCATGGCACGCCACTGGCCTTCAGCTCTTTGCTCTGTGCAATGGCCCATTCGATGCCAACCTGGCTGACCGCCTCGTCGTCCTTTGCCTTGACGATGGCATTGACCAGGTCTTCGGGCATGTTGATAAAGAACTTGCGGGGAATAGAGTTGAGCTGATATCGCTTGGTGAGCGGCTTCAGTCCGGGAACGATAGGCACCATAATACCTGCTGCACGGCAGGCATCCACGTATTCGAAGTACTTCTGGTTGTCGAAGAACATCTGTGTGACGATATAGTCTGCGCCGGCTTTCACCTTTTCTTTCACAAAGTGCAGGTCGGAGGCCAGATTTGGTGCTTCGAAATGCTTTTCCGGGTATCCGGCCACACCAATACAGAAGTCAGTAGTGTCTCCGCCGGTGATATTGGCGTCGAGGTACTTGCCGGAGTTCATGTCGGCGATCTGCTTTACCAGTTCGAGGGCATATTTGTGACCATTTTCCTCCGGTGTGAACTTGTCTTCGAACTGCCGGGCGTCGCCACGCAGGGCGAGCACGTTATTGATACCCAGAAAATTCAGGTCAATAAGCGCATTCTCCGTTTCCTCCCTGGAAAATCCACCGCAGATCAGGTGTGGAACGGCATCCACGCCATAGCGGTGCATGACTGCTGCGCAGATACCCACCGTGCCGGGGCGTTTCCGTATAGAAGCTTTTTCATAGTAACCTGAAGGTCGTTTTTTGTACAGATACTCCTCGCGGTGATAGGTTACGTCAATGAACGGAGGCTTGAACTCCATCAGCGCGTCGAGGGTATTGAATATAGCCTGCATACTCCCTTTCAGAGGAGGAATTACCTCGAAAGAGATGAGGGTTTTGCCTTCGGCCCGCTGGAAATGTTCTGTGACTCTCATGGTGCAAAGATAGGATGATCCGAAAAATTCAGGAAGTGGAAAACAAAACAGCATATACGCGGTAATGTTCCCGGTATATGCTGTTTATCGTATTACGGAAGGCCTGAAAAACCTTTTTTTATACTTTTTCCAGTGTTTTCCTGACGAAAGAAGTGAGTGCTTCACCTTTGAGCATACCTTGCTGTAACAGGGCCAGACTGAGCAGGTATTCGGTCATTTCACCAGCGGCGGCACCTTCGGCTTTTACCAGTTTGTTGACGATAACCGGGTTATTGCTGTTTACCACCACATTGAAACTGTCGGGGAAGTCGGCCATGCCGCCCATGCCCTGCAGCGCCTGCATTTCCTTGAACCGGCGCATGAACTCGGGGCGTGTGATGAGTACCGGCGCTTCTTCGGGCGAAAGGGCACTGATCTGTACCGAGGCTCCGGTATGGCTTTTGGCGGCCTCCTGAAACAGATTCTTCACGCTCTCCTGCTCTTTGTCAGACAGTACAGATGTTCTTTTTTCATCTTTCTGCACCAGGTTGTCGGTCGTATCGGAGTCCACGCGTACGAACGTGAACCCGAGATCGGAGCGATATTCCAGATTCTGCATCCAGTGGTTATCGAGTACCGTGTCGAGGCGAACGACATCATAACCGCGTTGCTGAGCAGCCTCGATCTGAGCATGCTGACCCTCGGCATCATTGGTATAGATGACGATGACCTTGCCGTGTTTATCGGTCTGGTTGGCGGCAATCTTGTCCTTGTACTCGCTGATGAGCGAGAATCCATCCCTTATGCTTTCGATCAGCGTGAAACTGTTGGCCTTTTCCTCGAATTTTTTGTCGGAAACGACGCCGTACTTGACGAATACACCGAGGTCGCGCCACTTCTGTTCGAAGGCTGGCCGGTCGTTTTTGAACAGGTCACTGAGTTTGTCGGCCACCTTTCGGGTGATATACTCGCTGATTTTCTTCACATTGCCGTCGGACTGCAGGTAGGAGCGCGACACGTTCAGCGGGATATCGGGGGAATCAATAACACCGTGCAGGAGCAGGAGCCATTCCGGTACAATATCGCGGACATCATCGGTAACGAACACCTGATTGCAGTACAGGTGAATTTTGTTGCGTGACACCTCCATGGCATTTCCCAGCTTCGGGAAATAGAGTACGCCGGTCAGATTGAAGGGGTAGTCAATATTCAGGTGAATCCAGAACATGGGTTCCGGCGACATGGGGTACAGTTGCCGGTAGAATGCCTGATAGTCCTCGTCTTTGAGGTCCAGCGGCTGCTTTTTCCATATTGGTCTGGTTTCGTTGATGATATTCGGAACCTCCCTGGACTCCTCCTTCTTGTCGTCGCCCTCGCCGGTATCGAAATATTCCGTTTTGGTGCCAAACCGGATTTCTATCGGGAGGAATTTGCAGTACTTCTCCAGCAGACCTTCGATCTTGAATTTCTCGAGGAAATCCTTGTTTTCCTCGTTGATGTGCAGGATGATATCCGTACCCCGGTCGGCCTTCTCAATCTTTTCGATGGTGAATTCCGGATTACCGTCGCAAGACCATTTTACTGGTTCTGCGCCCTCCTTCCATGATCTGGTGATGACATCCACCTGATCGGCCACCATGAAAGCCGAGTAGAAGCCCAGGCCGAAGTTACCGATGATACTGCTGTCCTTGTACTTTTCGAGAAATTCGGAAGCACTGGAGAAGGCGATCTGGTTCAGGTATTTCAGCACCTCTTCCTCCGTCATACCGATACCGCGGTCGCGGATGATGAGCTGTTTGTCTTCCGGATTCAGAATCACCTCGATGTGAGTATCCCCTATTTCACCTTTCACCTCGCCGCGTTGTGCGAGCACCTGCAGTTTGGTGGTGGCATCCACTGCATTGGAGACCAGCTCGCGCAGGAAAATTTCGTGATCGGAATAAAGGAACTTTTTGATGATCGGAAAAATATTTTCCGTCTGGACAGAAATAGTACCTTTTTGCATGATTTTATATGGATGAATGGTTATTGATAGTTGGTGCTATGGTGCAGCCTGACGAGCCGGGCTGGCACCTTTCACGTGATACGATAATCAAAGTGCGTGCCAGTGCGCGTGTGACTGTCAAATTGTCTGTTTGGCGCTAAAATGCACAAATGGCTGTTTATCAATAAAATAAAACATTAAAAACAGTCTGCATTTAAAAAATGCCTGAAAAAAACTCGTGCTGAAGCTGGTTTTTGGCACAGTAGTTGCCTAGAAAGAATAGCTTTTGAACAGCGTTTCGAGGCAAGAGATTAGAGCCGAATGCGGCTTTAAGTTCGTGGGCGAGGGACCAGTCCGTCTGGGGGGTAGGGCTGGTCTCCTCACCACAAGCAAGTAGGTTGGTTATCTTTGTTTAATCGGAAGCACGCGCTTCGAAGTAATGTTTTCCCCCTTAATGTCTTCGGTATTTTTTCCCGTTTTTCCCATTCAATTATCAAAGAGTGCCAGAGCAGTCGGTTGAGCCGGCCGCTCTTTTTTTGTGGGTTACCCTGCCCGACTGGTAACGCCAGTCGGGCAGGGTAACTGTATTCACTCCTGTTTTGACCACGGAGCATTTCCCCGTCGTTTGCCGGTCATGAACGTGTACATGGCTGGTATGACGAACAGCGTCAGCAGCAGGGAGAAGAGGAGTCCGCCCACCACTACCACACCGAGTCCGATACGGCTTGTGCTGGCGGCACCGAGGGAGAGAGCGATAGGCATGGCGCCCAGCACCGTTGCCAGGGTCGTCATGAGAATAGGTCGCAGGCGCGCCTGAGCGGCTTCGAAAACGGCTTGTCGGGCGTCCATACCGGCATCCCGCTTCTGGTTGGCGAACTCGACAATCAGAATTCCATTTTTGGTGACCAGTCCGATGAGCATAATCATACCAATCTGGGAGAAGATGTTCATGGTGTTATCGGTCGCCCAGAGGCTCAGATAGGCGCCCGCGATAGCGAGCGGCACGGTGAGCATGATGATAAACGGATCCCTGAAACTTTCGAATTGTGCGGCGAGGATGAGGTAGATGAGTGCCAGCGCCAGCATGAAGGCGAAGGACGTATTTCCGCTGGATTCGCGGAAATCGCGTGACGGACCGTTCAGATCGGTTTCGAAAGATTCATCCAGTACGCTGGCTGCGATTTTTTCCATGGCTTCGATGCCTTCTCCAAGCGTGCGGCCGGGTGCCAGGGCGGCACTGATGGTGGCTGATTTGTATCGGTTGTAGTGGAAAAGCTGGGGCGGGTTGCTGGTTTCCTCAAAGCGGACGATATTATCGAGTTGTACCATCTGGCCGCGGTTATTCCGCACATACAGAGAGGCCAGATCGAGCGGTTCGTCGCGGTTGCTTCGGTCAACCTGACCGATGACCTGATACTGGCGGCCATTCTGCAGGAAGTAGCCGAAGCGGCGACCGGAGAGTGCCAGTTGGAGCATCTGGCTCACGTCGAGTACATTTACACCCAGTTCTGCTGCTTTCAGTCGGTCAATGATGACCCGGAGTTCGGGCTTGTTGAACTTGAGGTCGGCGTCCACGTTGGCGAAAACGGGATCTTTGCGGGCCTCCTCGAGGAACCTGGGAACAGCCTCCCGCAGTTTTTCGAAATTGAGATTCTGGAGAACGAATTGTACCGGGAGGCCTCTGCCGAAACCCACGGTAATGGTCTGTTCCTGGTTGGGGAAGATACGCGCTTCCGGCATGCCTTTGGTGAGTCGCAGCATCTGGTTGTTTATTTCCATCTGGCTGCGCTGCCGTTCATCGGGCTCCTTGAGCAGTACGCTTACAAAGCCTGAGTTCGTGCTGGCGGCACCAAACCCCGGGGCTGTGATTCCGAAAACCATGCGATGTTCGGGTATGGAGTCCATGAATGTCTGGGCCACCTTATAAACGATGCCTTCCATCCGGTCGTAATCGGTTCCTTCCGGAGCGGTGATATTGGCTCGTATCAGGCTGCGGTCTTCCAGAGGTGCGAGTTCGCTTTTGATTTGCGTATTAAAGTACCAGATCATACCGAAGCACGCCAGCAGCATGACTATACTGATCACGCGCATGCGCATGAAGGAGCGGAGCGCCGATCCGTACACCCGGTCGAGGCCGGTGAAAAACGGTTCGGTGAAATTATAGAACCATCCGTGTTTATGTACATTTCCGCCGAGCTTTACGTTGAGTACGGGCGTCAGCGTGAGCGACACGAAAGCAGAGATCAGTACGGCTCCGGCCACCACGATACCGAATTCACGGAACAGCCTGCCTGTGAATCCTTCGAGGAATATGACCGGGATAAATACCACCGCCAGGGTGATGGAGGTACTGATGACGGCGAAAAATATTTCTTTGGTACCTTCCCGGGCGGCCGTCCATTTATCCATCCCGGCCTCAATTTTTTTGAAAATATTCTCGGTGACCACAATACCGTCGTCCACCACAAGGCCGGTGGCGAGCACGATGGCGAGCAGCGTCAGCACGTTGATACTGAAGCCGAATACATACATAATAAAGAACGCACCAATCAGGGAGACGGGAATGTCAATGAGCGGTCGGAGGGCTACGATCCAGCTTCTGAAGAAGAAGTAGATGATGAGTACTACCAGCGCCACGGCGATGAATACCGTTTCGGTCACCTCGCTCACAGCCCTGCGCACGAACTGGCTTTTGTCAATACCGACGTTGATGACTATATCTGATGGCACCTCTTTCTGTATTTGTTCGAAGCGGCGGTAGAATTCGTCGGTGATTTCCACCCAGTTGGAGCCGGGTTGAGGGATTACCGCGATAGACACCCCCTGCACCAGATTCCGGCGGGCACCGGTTTCCTCGTTATCGGGTCCGAGAACAGCCTCGCCCACATCGCGCAAGCGGATAGTGGCAGCACCGTTCTGGCGAATGATCATATTGTTGAAATCCTCCTCCGTTTGCAGGCGGCCGAAAGTTTTCACGGCCAGTTCCGTGGCATCACCGCGCACCTTGCCGCCGGGCAGCTCTACATTTTCCTTGCTGAGTGCCAGCAGGATATCCTGGGGAGTCAGGTTATGTGCCACCATTTTTTTCGGGTCCATCCACAGGCGCATGGCGGGTAATTTGGAGCCGAATACGTTTACCGTTGATACCCCCGGGATAGTCTGAATTTTCTCCCTGATTACATTTTCGGCGTAATCGGAGAGTTCCATAATACTCCTGGTGCTACTCTGGATGGGAATGAACAGGATCGGGTCGCCACTGGCGTCAGATTTTGTAACGACTGGCGGTGCGTCAATATCGAGCGGGAGATTTCGCTGTGCCTGGCTCACCTTGTCGCGCATATCGTTGGCCGCCTGTTCGAGTTCGACGCCCAGGTCGAATTCCACAGAGATATTGCTGACGCCGAGTGCCGATGTACTGGAAATACTACGGATACCGGCAATACCATTGATGGCGCGTTCGAGCGGCTCGGTGATCTGACTTTCTATTACCTCCGCGCTGGCGCCAGTATAGTTGGTACGTACACTTATACTGGGCGGGTCAATGGCCGGGTATTCGCGCACTCCGAGGAAAGTATAGCCGATTGCACCGAAAAAGACGATAAGAATACTGAAAACGGTCGCCATGACCGGTCTGCGGAGGGAAAGTTCGGGTAGGTTCATTGCCTTGTGTATGTTCCTGTGTTTTGTCGAAAGCCCGACGGAGTGCGCGAAGTTCCATAAAATTCTGTTTGGTAGTGTGTATTATCCGACTTATGACATAATTTCGTCCGTCCAAAACAGAAACAGCATGGAATCCATCGTTCAGTATTTCAGTCATATACCATCTTCTCACCGCAGCGCCATACTATTGGGTGGTCTCACACTTTTTATGCTGCTCGAGTCGGGACTGCCGTATTACAGGGAGCGCTACAGCAAATTCAGGCATCTGGGGATTAACCTCTTCTTTACTTTCACCACGGTACTGGTGAATTTCGTGATGGCCTTTATTTTGCTGAAGACCAGCGACTGGGCGGTAGCCAGCCATTTCGGGGTGCTTCAGTGGTTACCTGCCATGCCGCTTTGGCTGCATTTATTGCTCGGACTGATGCTGCTCGATTTTATTGGCGCTTACCTGGCGCACTGGATGGAGCACCGAGTGAAGTGGATGTGGAAATTTCATCTGATACACCATACCGATCCGCACGTGGATGCTACCACGGCCAATCGTCATCATCCGGGAGAGAGTGTGATTCGATTCGTGTTTACCACGTTGGCGGCGCTGCTTGTCGGAGCTCCGGTTTATCTGATTATGCTGTACCAGTCGGCCTCGGTTGCGCTGTCTCAGTTCAACCATTCCAATATCAGGCTGCCCCGGTGGTTCGATCGTCTTGCCGGACTGCTGTTCGTAACTCCGGGTATGCACCGGGTTCACCACCATTATGTGCTGCCCTATACGGATACCAATTACGGCAATATTTTTTCATTTTGGGATCGTCTGTTCGGCACCTATTCGACCCTTGAGAACGATAAAATTCGCTTTGGAATAGACACACACGAGGCCGAGGAAGAAAAAAATAACATTTTTTTTATGCTTAAAATTCCTTTCCAGCCCTACAGAATGCCCGTTGGTTCAAAATTTGAGGGAACGGACGGAAATCGCAGGTAAGCGGCGGTTTTTAAAATTGGCGCGGTTTTTGGTTTTTTCTGGATGTAGCGTCTCTTTGGCGTAAAAAGTCGGGTTTTCGGGCATTTTTTGCCTGTTTTGTCCAGTCTGCTTTGGAACCTGGGCTGCCATTTCCGTGTTTAAGGTTGCATGATTGAAAATCAATACTGTACATTTGTGCAGAACTGATGCAACATTCTTTTATCTCTAAACACCCGCTTTTATCATGCAGTTGGCCAAACACCTTTTGCCTGTGCTCGCATTATTGCTGCACGGCGCACTGATTTCCGGCCAAAGCACGTGTTCATTTGCCACATTTTACCAAACCCGGGGCGACGCATCTGTCAATGAGTTCGCCACGGCCCTTCTCAAAAGCCGCGACAACCATATTTATATGGCCGGTCGCAGCGGTAATCAGACCTTCCTCCAAAAACTGACCCCCTCTGGCGAGATCCTGTGGAATCGCCAGTTCCAGATCAACCCCTTCGAGCCGTTCACGCCCAGTGAGCTGATTGAAGACTCCGACGGTATGATTGTTGGCTGCGGTACTCAGGGGTCGCCCGGTTTGAGCAAGGGTTTTGTATTCAGGTACAATCCCGGCACCAACACGTTCTTATGGTCCCGCTCCATCACAAGCAATAACCCGATTATGGGGGGAATTGTGGAGAAAGTGCCTGGCGGTAATTTCGTCATTTGTCAGAGTGCCCTGCTGAGTTCGGGCGAGCGCGAAGCGGAGTTGATTGAGATTTACCGAAATAACGGAGGTATCAATCCGGGGCTTTCGCGCAGGTATGAGTACCTTGATTCGGATGTGTTTACCAGGATTGTGGCTGCCAACGGCGCCCTGTATCTGACAGGCTGGAGTACCAGCAGAACCGGAACACAGGCCAATGCCCGCAGACAACTGCTTGTATGCCTGGATCCGGGGCTCAATCCGCTTTGGGCTCAGCTTGGCCACCGTGACACCCTGACCCCCGTTTCCTTCACGGGAAGGGATCTGGTTGTTGACGGTTCATCGCTGGTTATGGCTTACAATGGCTCACCGGAGACCTCTCCATCCGGCAGCGGCAGAGATACAATTTATCTCCAGAAGACCGATTTTGACGGAAATATTCAGTGGGTTCGCAGTTATAATGTACTCGCAGGGGTTCTGAAACTGCTTCCGGCCTCTGATGGATATTTCATTTACGGACAGCAGGACGGTAATCAGCACGTTGTTATTAAAACTGACAAAAACGGTGTCCCGCTTTGGTCGCGGAAACTGACAGATGGTACTCCGGATGGTACCAGCGCCGCAGACTTTGCTCCCAATCTGGCAGTCATGCTCGCTGATTCGGTGTATCTCGCCGGTCTCACCCCCGGAGCAAGCAAGGATGTCATGTTCTGGAAAATGCTCTCGACCGCAGGTCCGAGTCCGACAGATACCTGCGGAATGATTGCCGCTTCAAATGTTACCTCGTCGCTTGTGTCGAACCCGTTCCGCCTGCCGATTACCCTGAACCAGGTATTCAGTTCGGCTTCGGCACTGTTTGCCAGCCTGCCTCTGCAGGATGTTACTATGGCTACTGAAAGCGTATGTCCTGCCTGCACCCTCCCTCCGGGTGCCTGTCCGGAAGGCAACGACTTCATCATTAAAGTAATCTCGACCGAATGTGTTTCCGGCAAGGTGGATATACGCTACCAGCTTTGTGACCTGGACGGAGGTTCGGTACCCCCGTTAACTGTTTCGTTTTTCGACAGTGATCCTTTTACCACTCCGGCCAACCTGATTTACAGTGTGCCGGTATCTCCGAGCAATGCCGTTGATTGCTTCGACGGCGTCTTTCTTGATATGGTGCCCAAACTTGGCTCCACCAATCTTGAAGACGGGGATTACCTGTATATGGTAGTCAACCTGCCGGCAGGCTCTTTAACGCCGCTGGATCCGGCAAACTTCCCTGTTCCACAATTGCTGGAATGTGATTATTCCAATAACCTGGAACAGTTCGAAGTGGATTTGCCCGATATGCTCCCGCTCGATCTTGGCCCGGATATTGAAAAATGTACCGGCTCGACGGTTACACTCGACGCCGGTCCGGGATTCCACCGCTATCAGTGGTCAAACGGTTCCATCACGCAGACTGCCAACGTCACGCTTACCAACCAGTACCGGGTAACCGTCACCGATGACTGTGGAAGGACCAAAGTGGATGCCATTCAGGTGACATTCCTCCTGCCGACAACGGCCTTCTTCAGTGACAGTCTTTGTGTCGGCGAGACCATTTACTTCAGAGGGCAGCCATTTAACCAGCCTGGTGAATATACGCTGATACTGCCAGGTACCAATGGAAGGTGTGATACCATCGCCACGCTGAAAATTACGGAGCGGAATACACCTAAGGCGGACAAATTTATTCAGCTGTGTCCGGGTGATTCGGTTCATATTGGTGGTACTATTGTAAAAACTCCCGGTATTTACACAATTATCAAACAGGCTGCAGTTGGCTGCGATACGGTGTTCACATATGTCGTCACGATTCTGCCTCAGCCATTTTTAGTTTATTCCGTCAGTTTCTGCGAGGGCGACAGTGTGGTTATTGGCGGTGTAGCCTATTATACGCCACAGATTGTTACAGATACCATCCCCGGACAGAATGGTGACTGCGACACCATTGCCTTCATTGAACTGAAAATTCGCCCGCAGGTTAATATTTCCGGGGGTGAAATCCTGTTCTGCCGCGGAGATACCGTGATTATTGATGGGGCCGCCTATACTCAACCGGGAGAAGTAAAGGTTAGTCAGAACAATTCCGGTTCTGGCTGCGACACACTGATAACATTCGTACTCAAGTATGTAACACCCGCGCCATCCGTGCTGACCGTTCAGTGTCCTGCCAACAAGACGGTGACCGTTAATCCCGGTGCTTCTCCTGCACAGGTAACCTACAATATGCCGACTGCTGTAAGCGACTGCATCTGTCCGGGTATAGCCTGGAGCAACGTTGGTCCGGCATCGGGGAGCAATTTCCCGCTGGGGCCCACACAGGTATGCTATACAGCCAAAGACAGTTGCGGAAGTGTTGCCAGCTGCTGTTTCACTGTTACGGTAGTGGAAGAACTTGCTTGCGATGTGAAGGAGGTGGGCTGTGTGAAATACGAACTCCTATCCATCACAGAGGACCCGATGCACAGGAGAACATACCGGATGCGGGTAACCAACAATTGTCCGGAAAAACTCGTTTATACGGCAATTCAACTCCCCAAGAGCATTGCAGCAGACGAGCCCGGAGAGAACAGTATTTACACTTCGCCCGAAGGTCGTCAGTATCTGGTGCGGAACCCGAACTATTCGCCGTTCTTCTCTATCCGTTTCCGATCGCTCAACGACAGTATTGCCAACGGACAAACTGCTACCTTCCGATTTACCATACCACAGCAGTCGAGCCCGAATTCGTTCAGAATTACTTCGCGACTTGAACCACAGTTTTTCCTGGAATCAACACTGAATATCTTCGGCTGCCCGATTGGCGTGACCAGCAGCAACCGCGAAGAGTCGGACGACAGAAGCGAACTGACCTTCCACGAGATTTCCCCGGAGAAAGTACTCAGCGTATTCCCCAATCCGACCAGCGGCGACATCTATGCCGATGTGTATGACTGGCTCGGACAGGGTGTAGATATTAGGGTGTTCGATCTGCAGGGCAGACAGATACTCAATATGCGTGAAAACGTGACGGAGGAAATTGTCAGGGTACCTTTACCAGCCGGACTCGCCGGAGGCATGTATATCATGCAGGTGACGGGTGATGATGGTAATCAGGCGACGATTCGATTCGAGAAGTACTGATTACAGTTTTCGAGGATAAAAATACACCAACAGGGGCCGGAAGTGCGTTATTCGTACTTCCGGCTCTGCTGTTTCTGTCAGACTGCCGTTTCATAGTGAACAATATGCCGGTTATTTCTATTTCAGAAACCGGTAAAACGGATTTGCAAGTCCGATACAGACAAACTGATTTCAGATGAAGAAACGAATAATGGATCCCCGGGAGCCGATATGGCTTGACGGACCCCGCCAGCGTCATTTTGAGTTGTTTTTCGCCCTGAAGGTGTTCTGGGAGTTCATCCGCGGCTTCCGTGCCCTTCACTTCGTAGGCCCTTCGGTCACGGTATTCGGTTCGGCGAGGTTTAAAGAGGGGCACAGATATTATGAAAGTGCCCGGCTGATCGGACGCCGTATTGCCGAGGACCTCGGAATGACTGTCATGACGGGTGGTGGTCCCGGGATTATGGAGGCTGCCAACCGGGGGGCGAAAGAGGCGGGCGGCCATTCTGTAGGATGCAATATTGTGCTTCCACACGAACAGTCTGAAAACCCGTGGCTCGACAAATTCGTCACCATCCGCTACTTTTTCGTCAGAAAGGTACTGTTGGTGAAATACTCGTATGCATTTGTAATAATGCCCGGTGGCTTCGGAACGATGGACGAGTTCTTTGAAACACTTACTCTGGTTCAAACCCGGAAAATACACCACTTCCCTATTGTAGTAATGGGAATGGACTACTATAGACCCCTGCAGGAATACCTGAATTTTATGGCTGAGCAGGGCACAATTTCACCGGAAGACATGAAACTCCTGCTGTTTACCGATGACCCCGCAGAGGCAACCGAACACATACGTCAGTATATCTCGGAACACTACCGGGTGGAGAGGCGCCGAAAGCCCGTCTGGTGGCTTTTTGAAAAAGCCTGAATACAGGTGTTAAAAATAACCAAAGAGCCCCGCAGGTGTATTCCGATTTGCCCCTTTTCCTAACTTTGCAGCCAAATTTCTGTTCAAAATACCAATTCAACGCATTAATATGACATTCAAACACTTTTTGGCCGCAGTTATCGCGGTATTGTACTTCGGAGGCGCCTCTGCCCAACCCGACCCGGTTCTGTTTACTGTCAAGGCGAATCCCGTGTTTGTTTCGGAATTCAAATACATCTACGCCAAATCCAATCAGGACAAGGCTGATTTCAGTGAAAAAAGTCTCCGTGACTACCTGGACTTGTACACCAACTTCAAATTGAAAGTACAGAAAGCACGCGATATGCGCCTGGACACCATCAGTTCGCTCAAGACAGAACTCGACGGATACAAGCGCCAGCTGTCCAAATCGTACCTGGAGGACAAGGAAATGACGGAAAAGTTGGTAAAGGATCTCTACGACCGCATGCAGCAGGATGTGGATATTTCTCACATACTCGTTGCATGCGACCGTTCCAAATCGCCAACGGATACGCTGGCGGCCTATAACCGCTGTCTTCATTTGCTTAAAATGATACAGAAGGGGGCAGATTTCAACAAAATAGCCGCCGACAGTTCCGAGGACAAAACGGCAAAGGAAAATCAGGGTAATCTTGGCTTTGTTACTGCCATGCTCCCTGATGGCTACCATGAAATCGAAAGGGCTGTTTACAGCGCCAAAAAAGGAACGCTTCTCGGGCCGATCCGCTCTGCCAGCGGGTACCACCTGATCCGGGTAAACGGTTTCCGTCCCGCCAGGGGTGAAGTGGAAGTGAGTCACATCCTCATCCGCAAAGGCGATACCGACGAAAAAAAGGCCAGAGCACAGGCGAAGGCAGACAGTGCCTGGAATGCCCTGAAGGCAGGTGGCAAGTGGGAAGAGGTGTGTGCCAAATTTACAGAAGACAAGGCGACGGCATCAAAGGCTGGTTATATTGGCTTCTTCGGTATCAACCGCTACCAGAAGGCCTTCGAAGATGCAGCATTTTCGCTGGCCAACAACGGCGATTTCAGTGCGCCGATAGAAACCAGTCTGGGATACCATATTATTAAACGCAACAGCCTGCGTGGCATAGGCAAGTTTGAAGATCTCAAGCGTGGACTCACCGAACGCGTGAAGCGCGACAGCCGGAGCGAGGCAGCCCGTCAGGCGATGATCGCCCGCGTCAGAAAGGAAGCCGGCTATCAGGAATACTCCGACGTGCTCAAAAAGTGGTCGGACAAACAGGTGGATACGGTTTTCCTTACTTTCAAGTGGAAGCCTGATCCGGCAAAACCACAGACGGTACTAAACCGGTATGGCAAAGAAAAGGCTTATACGGTTGCCGATTTCGAGGAGTATTGCGCGCGCGCGAGTCGCGAGCGTATGCGCGGCGCAGGTATGTTTATCGGTGAAACCATAGACAAACTATACAAGGCCTGGACGGAAGAAACTACCATGCAGTATGAAGAGGCCCGTCTCGACCAGCGCTACCCCGAGTTCAAATCGCTCATGCGCGAGTACGAAGAGGGCATCCTGCTGTTCGAAGCCCTGAAACAGAACGTCTGGGACAAAGCCAATGCTGATTCAGTCGGTCTGGAGAATTACTACCGTCTTAACCTGAGCCAGAAATACAAGTGGGACGAGCGTGCCGTTGTGACGTTTTATACCCTGAAAACCGACGATCCCAAAGTACTCGAGGATATACGCGGGTATGCGCG
The DNA here is from genome assembly GCA_041182785.1 of Bacteroidota bacterium. Lineage (GTDB taxonomy): Bacteria > Bacteroidota > Bacteroidia > Chitinophagales > Saprospiraceae > M3007. The sequence continues at coordinate 2,971 of JBEGNB010000432.1, read as the reverse complement.
CAACAACAACGCAGACGCTGTACAGAAAAAGTTCAACACCCCCGAGAACGAGGTGTTCACTGTGCTGGAAAGGCGGTACGAAAAAGGCAAAAACAAAGATCTGGGTCAGCTCTGGAAAGCCGGAGATATGACTGATGCCAAAACCGATCTGACTACCAAGACTGCCTCCTTCCTGAAAATTGAAGAGATACTGCCGCCAACAGGAAAAACGCTGGCCGAGGCCCGCGGATATGCCGTAGCCGATTATCAGGATTTCCTGGAGAGCAAGTGGATTGAAGACTTGCGCAAGGAATATGAAGTGAAAGTGAATGAGGAGGTACTCAAGACGCTGATCAGGAAATAAGGCGGAGTAACAGGATAATAAAAGGGCCGTTTCACTATGTTGTGAAGCGGCCCTTTTTTTATCCCGTTGCTCCGCAAATCAAAAAACGGTCTGCCGTGTATCGGCGGCAGACCGGACTGGCTCTGACGGAAAGATCAGAACACAGGAATAGATAATGACTGAAGGAATCGAAGGCAAATCTATTCAGGGTTGCGAACCGATTCTGAAAATTATAACAAGCGGTCAAATAAGATAACAAGCGGTCATATAGCGTAACAAGCGGTAATTGTTCTCCGCGGGGCATTCACTACCTTTGAGATGATTTCTGCATTTCCATGCTTCGTCTTTCGTACCTGTTTGTCCTGCTGCTGTTTCTGATTTACTGTCGCGCCCATGCGCAGCAAACAGTGCTGCCGTATATGCTTTATACCATTCGCGACGGACTGGCCAGTCAGCAGGTACGGGCTTTTACGGAGGATTCAAGAGGATATGTGTGGATCGGAACCAATGGCGGCCTTTCGCGTTTCGACGGGCATTCCATTGAATCATATCCGGTCGGGGAAGGGTTTTCCGGGAAGCCGGTATATCCTCCCATACTCGAGGCGCCCGATGGCTCGCTCTGGTACAGATGTATAGATGCTGTGTACCGGTTTGATGGAACCAATGAGACAGCCCTTCCCATGACTCCGGCTTTCTGGGAAACTGTGGATCCGGTGATGTGGCCCCTGATTGAATCGCACATACGCGATTATCTGGGTGCGAGGTTTCCTGTGTTGAATGAACTTTCCGGGAAAAACATGACGGTTCGCGATTTTTCCGGTGGATGTGTTGTTATTGACTACCAGAATCGGTGTTACCACCGGTTTGAAGGGGACAGACTGACAGGAACCTGGCCACTACCCGACGCTTTTTCGTCCGCTTTTTTGCCTGAAAGTACATTCAGGTACCTTGTCAGTGAAAAATACGAATACTATGCCTTTTTATCGGATACTGTAGTGAAGGTCGCAGAATACGAATTTGGTACGAATACTCCTGTCGTGCTGCATACGTTGGCGCTCCGCGATTTTCATTTCAACTCTCCGGGTGGCGCCAGTTACTGGATCAGGCGGGGTAACAGGTACCAAAAACTGGCGCCAGCCGATTTTAACCGGGTTGACAAGGGGTTTTCTGATTCAAAGGGCCGTGTATTTATCGCTACGGATCAGGGCATGGCTGTTTTTTATCCCGATGGTCCGTTGTCTGTCAGGGTTGACAAAGCCCGCTACCCCTGGTCGGTTATTTCCGATGACAAGGGCATAATATGGATTGGCTCCTACCTCGATGGTTTTGTCCGGTTGGATATGTCGCAGGGTACGTCGGGTCTGGTGCCATTGCCTTCCGACAATATTCTGGAGCACCAGGTATTTCCGGGAAAGTACGCCGGGCCAGACGGGGAACTGATATTTGGCGGCTACAGAGGTCTCTACATTTTAAAAGACAAAGTACCCCGGATTCTTTATCTGAAAGAGTCGGTAGAGGCAGTTGTTTTTGACAGGAAAAACAACTGCTTTTATGCGGCTGGCACCAATATTCTTGTCATTGATAAAAAACTGAAGAATAAAACTGGCGAAATAGCTGTTCCGGTATCGGTAAACGATGGTGTGGGTCTTTCCTCCATCAAGCTTTTATCCGATGGCAATATCTGTGTTTCAGGTAAACGCGGAATTGCCATCATACGGCCCGATGGCTTCATCAAAAAGGTTTATGACCTTGCATTTCCCTGTGTTTGTCTGGAAACAGACGAAAACAGCACCTTGTGGGCCGGTACGGGAAATGGTATTTTCAGGTATGATGCTGGCAGCGACACTTTTGTCAGGGTGATACAGGATGTAATTTCCGGAGCTGTCAACAGCCTGGTATCGCTCCCCGGCAAACGACTTGCGGTAATTACAGACCTGGAGCTGGTTATTCTGGATACAAGCCACCCGGAAAGTCCCGGTTTGTCGGGTTACTGGAATGAGGCCAGCGGTTTTCAGCTGCTTGGAGCCTCTGATAATGGCAGCTATTTCGACGGGCGCTACCTTTGGGTGCCGGCGGGAACGGGCATTCAGCGGGCGGAAGCCGCTTTGCTCGACAATACGGTAATGTTGAGCAGCCGGTTGCGTACAGATAAAATAAATGGAAACCGGGTTGCTCTGGGTGATACCTTCCCGTCCGTTCAGGTGAGTTCGGATGTGCTGGATACAGATTTGAGCCTGATTAATCCGGTTGCAGGAACATACGTTGTTGAATATTGTATTAATGGGGAACAGTGGGTCAGAACGACTGGTCTGAAAAATATTCATGTTTCCGGATTGTCCCACGGCAGCAACTACGTACAGTTTCGGGTACGTGCACCCGGGTTGCCGGAAGATAGGTGGCCTTCCACCGCTCTTGTAGCGGAGGCAGCCCTTCCACTGGTGCAGCGGGGCGTTTTCAAGGTATTCATTTTTTTATTGGCAGGAGCGCTGTTGTTTTCGGCACTGGCATGGTTCAGGCGGCGGCAGCGGGAGAAAGCGTTGCTGAATCAGCTGGACCAGACGCGGCTGAGTACTGTGCAGGCGCAGTTGAATCCGCATATACTTTTCAACCTGCTGAGTTCGCTGCAAAACTCGGTGGTCAACAGAAGCC
>JBEGNB010000431.1:0-19211 GCA_041182785.1 Bacteroidota bacterium | reverse complement strand
ACAGGCTGCTGCAAGAGGTACGAACCCGTGGAAACTGGGAAGAATGGGTAATTTACATCAATAAGGGTATAGAGATCTCTGCGAAAGAAACCATGATGAAAATTCACAAAATCAACGACCTGATCAAGGTAGTTTCGGAGCAAGTCAAGCGCGACTACCCGAAAATATACAGCAAGGAGCTGATCGAGGTGCTTTTTGTCCAGCCATATTGCCGAATAGATTCAGTCATGGAACAACTTGGTGTTTCCCGTCCCACAGCTTCACGCTATCTCAATACACTTTCAGGCTGCGGCATTCTTTCTGCCAGACAGCTATGGAAGGAAACGCTGTTTGTCAACCAGCAACTGTTTGAGTTGTTGAAAGACTGACCGGACTTCCTCACTTGCTAAAATTTCCCTTGCCGTCCAGATCCACCTTTTTACCCAGAAATTTCGGTTTCCGGCCATACATGACATCAATAACCGATTTAACTGTGGCGAAGGCCTCCCTGATTTTGTTCTTTCTGAGGTTGCTGTAACCTCCGCGGTCGGCGGCGTAGCCAACTGCATCAATACCAAGGTGGCGACCGATGAATACCGCCCGGTCGAGATGATAATTCTGGGTGACGAGGATAGCCTCCTCCACGCCAAAGATGTGTCGGGCCCGGTAGAGGGTAGAGTACGTATCGAACCCGGCATAGTCCACGAAGATATTCAGGGTATCAACACCATGGGAGGCGCAGTATGCCTTCATCACGGCGAGTTCGTCGTAGGATTTACTGCCGTTATCGCCAGACAACAACAACTTGCGGACTTTACCTTCCGTGTAGGCACGGATACCGGCATCCAGGCGATCTTTGAGATACTTGCTCGGTGCGTTATTCCTGATACCTGCACCGAATACAATGGCTACAGGTACCTCCGGCAGGCTTCCGCTACTCCGGAAGCAGTATGGATTGGACGAACTTTTCACGTAGAAATTGATGCCGGCGAAAGCGAGAATGCCCGTAAATATGAGGATAGAGAGGCGTAGTGCTATTTTTTTAATGTTCATAAAATATTGAAAATCAGTTAAAGATTCGGCAAATATATCAATATACCTTCAAAATAAAAGTAAAAAAATATAATCAACGCAAATTAGTAACAAACAACAGGTTACACATAAACGAAAATATCATCTTTGACAACGATGGCTAATCCGAAATACTGTCAGATCTGTCTTCAAGCCAGGGCCCGGCATTGTTTGTGTTAATTTTACATTTTTAATTATTTTTTCAGGCCATACTTTCAATTATTTTTATAAATTTGAGCAAATTTTTTCATTTTAATCAATTTAAAAACCATGAGATACATCCAAAAATTGATTTGCCTGCTGGTGCTTGCTCCTGCAGTGCAGGCGAGCGCCCAGGAATGTGGTGCCTTTGTAGCCCCCGGCGTGTGGAAACCCTTTATGTGCCACAATCTGGGCGCAACGAATGCCAGTGCGGATCCCTTTACCCCTGGCTGGGAGATTGTCGGCGGCTACTGGCAGTGGGGAAGAAAGACAATGGCGGCCCCGGGACCTGCCGGACCGGGCGCTTCCCTGGCCGAAGACAAGGCAATATACGGGTGGAACACCACCGATGCCCCCAACGGCGCCTGGCAGAACAACATAAAAACCGAAAACGACCCCTGCCCGGCCGGATTCAGGGTTCCTACAGAAGCCCAGTGGAGAGGCGTAATTACCAATAATACACGTGTCCCGGTCGGAACGTGGGGAGGAGCATCCACTAACTACAGTTGCGGTCTGAAATTCGGGAGCAAACTGTTCCTTCCGGCAGCAGGGGGTAGAAGTCACCTGAACGGATCCCTCGTTTACCGCGGCCACTACGGTATTTACTGGAGCAGCACGGAGTACGGTGCCCGAAGCTGGCTGCTTCACTTTAACGACCGTACCGCCAGCACCGACGGGAATGAGCGGTCAGGTGCCCCCTCGGTACGCTGTATAGCCGATGCTTCTCCTGCCGACAACCAGGACTGCGGCGCCTACATAGCTCCCGGCGTCTGGAAAAAATTTATGTGTTACAATCTGGGTGCGGCAAACCTGCGGGCAGATCCGTTTACTCCCGGTTGGGAAATAAACGGCGGTTACTGGCAGTGGGGTATCAGGGCTATTGCAGTGCCAGGCCCCTCCGGACCGGAAGCATCGCAGGCCCGGGACAAAGCCATAGCAGGCTGGAATACCACCAACTCTGCCAATGGCGACTGGTCGGATAAAACCAAAATGGCCAGCGATCCGTGTCCGGCAGGCTACAGAATACCCACGGAAGCGCAATGGAAAGGAGTAATTACCAGTAATACGCGCACACCCATCGGCACCTGGGAGGATGCTGCCACCAATTACAGCTTTGGTATGAAATTCGGAAACAAACTGGTGCTGCCTGCCGCAGGATATCGGCGATACAACGACGGAGCACTCGTTAACAGGGGAAGCAGCGGCCTTTACTGGAGCAGCAGGGAACACAGCAGCTTCAGTGCCTGGCATCTCATATTCAGCAATAATGACGCCGGAACCAGCAACCAGAATCGCACGTCGGGACATTCTGTACGGTGTGTTGAGGAGTGAAATAACGAAGGTCAGTCCGGATTAATGGAAAGCTGTCCAGTGAATCCGGAAGTAACAGAACACACTAACAAACAAAAACCCTGAAACTGCCCGACGCCTTCATTGAAAGCACTTGAGACAAAGAGAATAAAAAAAGCCTGAGATCAACATGAAAGTTGAAATCAGGCTTTAATCTGTGGGCGCAGAAGGATTCGAACCTCCGACCCTCTGCTTGTAAGGCAGATGCTCTGAACCGGCTGAGCTATGCGCCCCTTGCGTTTAGCGGGTGCAAATATACGGCACTCAAAACTTACCATCCAAATCTTTTTTCAATTTTTTTTCAAAAGCAACCTCAACGAGCGTTTTCACACCTTCGTAAAGAGGCTCTTGCGTGCAGCATTTAACGCAATTTTTGCTAAATCAATCGGCCCAAATAAGCCTAAACACCCGAATCTACGATTACCTTTGCCCGGCTATGCCCAATTGTGCTACCATGAAAAAATTTTTATTCGCGCTGTTGCTCCCCTCCGCGGCCTGTATGTGGCACTGCGGAAGTGACTCGCCCAGGGAAGGCGACCAGCCTCTGGCCAAAGTATATAACAAAACGCTGTACCGGTCAGCACTGGAAGGCGTGGTACCGGAAGGCACATCACCCGAAGACAGCACACTGCTCGTTTCTGCCTATATGCAACGCTGGGTGCGCGAACAGCTCCTGATGTACGAAGCAGAGAGAAATATACCCAAGGATCTGGACATTGACGAGCTGGTGCGCAATTACAGGGCCAGTCTGGTACGCTATAACTTTGAAGAGAAAATTATCTCCGAAAAACTCGACTCCGTAGTAACCGAAGAAGAACTGGCAACTTTTTACGAAAACAACAAGGATCAGTTTCAGCTCGAAAGTCCCATCGTCAAATGCCTTCTGATTAAAGTACCGGCCGATGCCAACTACGGTGAAATTGCCAAGCTCTGGAACAGCCGGAATGAACCGGATGCCGCCAGACTGGAAAATGTTGCCCGCCAGTATGCCACGCTGGCGCTGCTCGACCACGAAAAATGGTACACACTCGATGAAATCGCCGCCATACTTCCCAAAGGAACATTGTCGCCTGACAATGCAGGCAGCAAACGGGATGGCATACTGAGCGACGACGACTACCGTTACTTTTATCGTATCCTCGAAACCGCACAGGGAAAAACTACCGCCCCGTTCGATTATGTGCGCGGACAGGCAACACGACTCATACTGCACAAACGCAAACAGGACCTGCTGGAAAAATGGAACGAAGAGCTCTACCAGCGTGAACTGAAGCGTGAAAATGTTCAAATCCTGAAATAACAACCTTGTTCTGCATGAAATATCTCAACCGGATTATCCCCTTCCTTCTACTCATACCGACACTGCTGTCAGCGCAAAACGACAAGGCGGTCATTGACAGAGTGGTAGCAGCCGTCGGCGGCGAAATCATTCTGCTGAGTGAAGTGCAGGAGCAGTTCTCCTACGCCAAACAGCAACAGCCCGACCTGCCAGCCGAATACCTGTGCGTATCGCTGCAGAACCTGCTTGTACAAAAACTGCTCGTGAATCAGGCCAAGCTCGATTCCATTGAAGTTAATGACGATGAAGTCGAAAACCAGCTAAACGCCCGTATTGACCGCCTGATGCTCTATTTCAATCAGGACCCAAAGGCTATTGAAGAGTTCTACGGACAAACCATCGAACAAATCAAGGACCAGACGCGCACCGACATGCGCAATCAGCTGCTGGCCGAACGCATGCAGGCCAAAGTAACCGAGAAAGCCACCATCACCCCCGCAGAGGTACAGGAGTTTTTCAGGAAAATACCCAAAGACTCTCTCCCCTACTTCAACGCCGAAGTGGAAATCAGGGAAATCGTGTACAAACCCAAGGTCAATCCCGCCGAGCGCGCCAAGGCGCTCGCACGCGCAGAAGAGGTACGCCTCAAACTGACCAGAGGCGAAGACTTTGCCTCACTCGCCAAGAAATACAGCGACGACCCGGGCAGCGCAGCGCAGGGCGGCGACCTCGGCCTCGTCAAGCGCGGCACTTTCGTACCCGAATTCGAAGCCATGGCCTATAACCTCGAGCCGGGGCAGCTCAGCCCTGTCACAGAAACAGACTTCGGTTTTCACGTCATCGAACTGATAGAGAGGAGGGGTAACCTCATTCACTGCCGCCATATTCTCCTCAAACCGGAAATCACTGACGAAGACCTGGCCATGTCCAAAGCCAAAATGGACTCTGTACGCCAGCAAATCAAAGACGGAAAGATTACTTTCAGCGAGGCGGTGAAGAAGTTTGGCGATAAAGACCAGCAGAGCTTCAGCAACGACGGCCGCGTGGCAAATCCGCAGTCGGGAAATACCTTCTTCGAAATCGGGGACCTCGAAACCAGTGTCTATTTCGCTATCGAAGGCCTTAAAGAAGGCGATGTGGCAGAACCCTTTGAGTTTAAAAGCCCGGACGGTTCCATCAACTACAGACTCGTGCAACTCGTCAGCAGAAGCAAACCACACAAGGCTGACCTGAAAAAGGACTACGGAAAGATTCAGAAAGCCGCGCTGGAACAGAAAAAATCCTCCTACACCGAAAAATGGGTACTCGAAAAACTTCGCAAAACGTACCTCTCCGTGGATAACAGCTTCTCCCAATGCCCCAATCTGCAGGAAATGCTGAGTATCTCCTCCGGAAAAACCAGATAAACACCCAGTCACCAGCCGAATACTGTTTTCAATCGCTCTCTGATGAAGATTAACACACTGATTCTTTTACTCTCCGGCTTCCTGCCGCTTTCCATAAACGCCCAGACCGACCGCGATACCACGCTGCCTGTTGTTTCCTACGACAAGCCGGCTGACTACGAAATCGGCGGTATTCGCGTCACAGGTGCCGAATACGCCGACGCCAACACACTCATAGCCATTTCCGGATTCAGGGTGGGAAACAAAGTGAAAGTCCCCGGGTCCCAGTTCTCAAAAGCCATCCAGTCACTCTGGAACCTGAAACTGTTCACCGACGTTCAAATCAATCAGGAACGGACCGTGGGCGACAAGATTTTTCTTGAAATCCGGGTAAAGGAGCTGCCACGTTACACACGCCACACTCTCACCGGCGTCAAAAAAAGCCGCCACGAAGACCTGAACGGGGTAATCACCAAATACCTGCAGAAAGGAACTATCCTGACTGAAAACACCAAGTCCACCCTTATCAATAAGCTGGAGGAGTACTTCGTTGAAAAAGGATACCTCGACGCCCGCGTTGATATCAAGAGCTACCCCGATGAAAAGGCATCTAACGCCGTACGGCTCGATTTCGTTTTTGATCCCGGTCCGCGGGTAAAAATCAACTCCATTGTTTTCACCGGAAATAACAATGTAAAAGAGGGTACCCTCCGAAAAAAAATGAAGGAGACACACCAGAAAAGCAAGATTTTCAAAAAATCAAAGCTGGTGCGCGATCTGTTTGAGGAAGATAAAATCAAAATCGAAGAGTACTACAATACCATCGGTTTCCGTGACGCCCGTATCGTGAAAGACACGATATGGCGCGGTCAGAAAGGAGAGCTGATGATTCGACTTGAAATTGAAGAAGGCAAGAGGTACTACTTCCGCAACATACGCTGGAATGGAAATACTATTTATGATGCCAAATACCTCGATCAGGTTCTGGGTATCAAAAAAGGAGATATTTACAATCAGGAACTGCTGAGTACACGTATGTCTTTCAGCCAGGACGGCCGGGATATATCTTCCCTGTACCTCGACAATGGATACCTGTTCTTCCGGGTTGATCCGGTGGAAACAGCCATTGACAATGACTCTATTGACCTTGAAATGCGTATCTTCGAGGGCCCGCAGGCCACTATTGACCGCGTTGTCATCAAGGGTAACGACCGTACTCATGAACACGTTATCAGACGGGAACTGTTCACGCGCCCGGGCGACAAATTCAGCCGCGCAGATATCATACGCTCCCAGCGTGAAATCATCAACCTCGGCTACTTCAATCAGGAAAATCTGGGCATCAATACGCCGGTAAATCCCGATCGGGGTACTGTTGATATTGAATACTCTGTCGAGGAAAAACCTTCCGATCAGCTCGAGTTGTCCGCCGGTTATCAGCCGGCATCAGCCTTCAGCCGCGGCGGTGTTATCGGAACGCTTGGTGTCACTTTTAACAACTTCTCCGTCAGGAATATTGACAACAAGGAGGCATGGAATCCGCTGCCTCAGGGCGACGGACAACGCTTCAGTATCAGGGGCCAGACGTCAGGCGACCGCTTCCAGTCGTACAATGCCACCTTCACCGAACCCTGGCTCGGCGGTAAACGCCCCAACTCGCTCACTATCGCGGGTTTCTACAACAAGTTTGCCTATGGTGTCCTCGGATCCAGCTCATTCCAGAAACTGGAAATCCTGCAGGGATCTATCGGCTTCGGAACACGACTCAAATGGCCCGACGACAACTTTGTTTTCCGCGCCGACGCCGATCTGCAGACCCTTCGCCTCAATAACGCACTTTCCTTCTCTTTCCGCGATGACCTGGGCAGAACTGTTTCAGACGGTATTTTCCACAACTACAGCCTCGGACTCACACTGGCGAGAAACAGTATCAACGATCCTATCTTCCCGAAAACAGGATCACTTATTTCCTTCAAACTCAACGCCACGCCACCCTATTCCTGGTTCAAGGATGCCAGTTTCTATCAGAATAGCAGTGTCAATGATATCTACAAATATGTGGAATACCTCAAATGGCGTATTGACGCAGAATGGTACACCACTATCGTAGGCAAACTGGTGCTGAAAACATCTGCAAAAGTGGGTATTCTGAGCCGCTGGAGCGATAAAACATCTATCACGCCCTTCGAACGCTACGAACTCGGCGGCGATGGCCTGAATAACCGTAACTTTGGTCTCAACGCCCGCGATATCGTCAGTATGCGTGGTTACGAAGTCAGCGATATCATGGCCCGCTATCCGGGTGGTGCCGGCGTGTTCAACAAATACACCATCGAACTGCGCTATCCTGTGTCTCTGAATCCGCAAAGCACCATTTTCGTGACGACGTTTGCCCAGGGAGGCAATGCCTTCGCGTCTGCGAAAGATTTCAATCCCTTCGACCTGCGGCGTTCGGTGGGTATGGGTCTGCGCGTATTCCTGCCCATGTTCGGTACACTCGGATTCGACTACGGTATAGGTATTGACAAGCCGGAACTGTACCCCAGCAGAAAGCTGGGCAGCTACGCCAAATTCAATATCGTACTCGGCTTCGAGCCGGATTAATAATGCCACGCCATGCGCCTCTGTTTGTTTTGTGCCGGAATTGCACTGATTACCGCCTGTAACAGAGAGCAAACTGCCAGTATTCACACGGAGCTCGGCAGCATGACCGTGCGCCTGCGGGCAGACATACACCTGCCCGCAGGCGATTCACTCGAAATAGAACAGGTGGCACAGGATGAATTTATTCGCCTGAACAACTATAACAGCACTCCGTCCGGCGGCAATTCTGAAGCCCGACAAACGGAATGGCCCCTCTCGGGAACCTTAGCGGAATCCGGAGGGGCCATTTTCATTATACAGGGAAGAAAACACACCGACGCATCGCTCGACAGATGGGAGCAGATCAACAAACGAAAAATTGATCCGCGAGCCAGAGAGCAATTCAAGCAAAAAGGCGGATCGCTCGCACTCGAAGGTCGCTGTAAAATAATCGGCGAACTGCTGTCAGGCACAGAAGTACTCAATCGTATTGCCGCACTGCCCACCGACAATACCGGACATCCGCTCCGGCGGGTCCGATACTCCGTCAGCAGCAAATAGGTATTTTACCTGTACATTTGCAGTAAACATCTTTCCATGACCAGATACTGCATCATCATCGCCCTGCTGATACCACTCTGCATACAGGCGCAATCGTCCCTGACCCTCACCGACTGGGCATCCGGGTTTACACGTCCCCTAGATATTGCCCACTGCGGCGATGGCCGGCTGTTCGTAGTACAGCAAAACGGCGTCATAAGGGTACTCGACAGCACCGGAAATCATCTTGATACCTTTCTGAATATTGACCCGCGGGTAAACTCCGCCGCCAACGAACAGGGTCTGCTTGGCATGACCTTTCACCCCGGGTATGCTCAGAACGGCTATTTCTTCGTCAATTATTCCACTAATAATGGGGGGGCTACTCAAATATCGCGTTTTTCTGTCAGAAACAACAACCCGAATCAGGCCGACCCCGACAGTGAACTTCCGGTACTGACCATTTCTCAGCCTTTCAATAATCACAACGGAGGATGCCTGAAGTTTGGTTCCGATGGTTACCTGTATATAGGCCTGGGCGACGGAGGTGATGGCGGCGACCCGCTGGATAACAGCCAGAACCCAGGTACACTGCTCGGAAAAATGCTGCGAATTGATGTCAACAACGCCACACCAGCCTCTCCGTACGCCATACCACCCGATAACCCGTTCATCAGCCAGCCAGCATACCGCCCCGAAATATGGTCACTCGGCTGGCGAAATCCGTGGCGTTTTTCATTTGACCGCCTGAATGGCGATATGTGGGTCGGCGATGTCGGACAAAATGCCCGGGAGGAAATTGATCTCGTACACGCAGGCGAGGGCGGCCTGAACTACGGATGGCGCTGTTACGAAGGAGAAATACCATTCAACCCCGCCGGCTGCCAGAGTGCGGCCGCATACGCCGAACCCTTCTACACCTACCCCAACCCGGCTGGTGGCTGCTCCGTTACGGGTGGTTTCATCTACAGAGGAAGCATACACACCGATATGTATGGCATGTACCTGTTTGCTGATTTCTGTAACGGTAAAATATGGGGGATACGGCCTCAGATTACTCCCCTTCGCGCCATACAACTGGCCGATCTGGCCAATTATCAGATCAGTACCTTTGGCGAAGATGCCAGTGGCGAACTGTACATAGCGCTCCTTGGTCAGGGCCGGATACAGAAGATAAAAAACCTCTGCCTGCAACCGGTTCTTTCCCTTTCTGACTCCATTCTGTGTGTTGACGAACAACTGGTGCTCACTGCCGGAAATCTCACCCCCGGAAATGAAGTCAGGTGGTACCGCGACAATGAACTGCTGCAGACTGATATAGTGAACGACTACACCCACAGCATCACAGTTCCTGCCCCCGCAAACGGCTTTTACCGCGTTGAAGTATCCGATACAGTTTGTACACTCGCCTCCACAAGCCGGTATGCCGATATGGAGATCGCCATCGGTCCCGTTGTCGTGCAGTCGGGCGATACCCTGTACTCGGGCCTGCCCTGCTCCCACTGCCAGTGGATACAGAACGGGAATCCCGTTCCGGGTGCCACCGGCGATTTCTATGTGCCTGTTGCATCTGGTACCTACTGGCTCGAATTTGTATCAGACCGCGGCTGTATTTACAAATCAGCACCACTGGAAATCACCATCAGAGAGGCAGAAATGCCCGAAAATATAGCGAAACTAACCCTGTCGCCCAATCCGGCCAGTGGACTCACGCAACTTGAACTGACCCTGAAACGCGACGAGCCATTCGTTGTGAGCATGACGGATGCCCTGAACAGACAGTTGTTCATGCAGACACACGATACAGCGTCCCTGTCGCTGCCCATAGACCTCAGAGCACTTCCACCCGGAACCTATCTGATCAATATACAGTTGCCGGGCGGGCTTTTCACCCGAAAAATAGTGAAAAGACCGTGAGCAGATGAACAAAGGCCTTGAAATCCGGTTTCAATGCCTTATTCTTTGCTCCCATGCACATCTCCATACTGTCTTCGAGTACCCGCATTGATCGCCTGTCGCACCGAGTAGCGCTGGCGCTGGAACGTTCAATTGCCGGTCACGGACATGAAGTCCGAATACTGGATCTGGCGATGTACAAGTTCCCGATTATGGAAGAGGTGTTGCACAGACACCCCGAACCGCCGGCAGGGCTTTCCGACTTCTCCGACGCCATCCGGCAATCGGACGCCCACATATTCCTCTCGCCCGAGTACAATGGCAGCTACACAGCTGCCCTCAAAAATGCCGTTGATTACCTGAAGGAGAGCGAATTTGCCAGAAAGGCCATCGGGGTGGTATCCGTCACGTCAGGACCGATGGGAGGCATGAGGGGCGCTATCTCCATGCAGCAACTGGTACTGGGTGTTTCAGGCTTTGCCCTCCCCCAGATGCTGCTGGTGCCGCAGGTTTCGCAGAAATTTGACGAGCAGGGGACACTGCTCGATCCGGCCTTCCAGCCGAAGATAGACTTTTTCCTGAACAATTTTATTTGGCTGGCTGAGGCTGTACAGGAAAAAAAGCAGGCCGATAGCAAAAAATAAAAATCCGGCATATATATTTGCGTCTTCTCTTTTATCCGGAGTCAATGACTTAGGCTAAATTCTTGTACCATGTTTGACCGTACTAAAGAAAATCAGGACGTCCGGAAATCCCCTCAGGCAAAATCTTCACAAAATACCCGGGACGTGCAGAAGGCCCCGGACAAATCCGGATCCGAAGATTCGGAAAGTGCCATCCAGAAGATGGCTGCAAACAGCCCCCGGTCTAAAGAGCAAAACACACTGCAGGAAGTGGCTGATGGCAGCAATCGAAACGCTATGGGAATGGCCCTCAAGGCAGCTGCCGCACTTTCACTGTCAGGAAAAGAGTCCGATGATGAAGGGGTTGATTTTGATGTGGACACTTCGGAATTTGGAGAAGATGCGGAGAAAACCAGTCTCGGTGGAAGCAGACCGGATATGTTTGAAGACCCTGAAACCGATCGGTCAGAAACAATCGGGGAAGGCTCTGTTACCACCACGGAAACAGGGGTCAAAAGTTTCACAGGTGCCGGAACTGCTGCCCAAAAGTTGGTGGAGAGTGACGAGAACACCTTGAAAGAAGCCATTCAGGCGCTCGCGCGGGCGGGAGCATTCGGCGAGGCCGTAGCGAAAAAAGAACTGGAAACATCGTCGGGCACCAAGGCGTCCATGGAGGGCAAGGCAAGCGGATTTGCCGGCGTCGAAGGGGAGGTGATTGGCGTCAAGGTCGTTGATGCTATAGATGGCCTCACCCTGATGGCCAGCGCAACCGGGAAGGCGGGTGTCGGATTTGACCTGGAGGGCATATTGCAGGTGACTCGGGAGGTTGGAGGCATTGAGTTGGCGGCTCAGCTGGAAGCTAAAATGAGCGGATTTGCCGGAGTACTTGCAGAAGCGAAAGGCAAATTAAATATCAGCGCCTTCGGTTTGGCAGCAGAAGGCAAGGTATATGCCTTTGCAGGCGCAAAATCCGAAGGAGAGGCTTCCATGGATTTGAAAGCAGGCCAGCTCGGTTTTAACGGCAAAGCAGAATACGAGGCGATGGCCGGCGCTGAAGCAGGGGCTGAAGGGAAATTGTCAATCGGCCTGGAAGGGATTTCTGCCAGTGGTAAGGCCGAAGCATTTGCAGGTACAAAAATCAAGGGTGGTGCAGAGGCATCCCTCACATACCACGGTAAAATACTGGTAAAAATCTCCGGAGAACTGGAAGCTTCAGCTGGTGTTGGCGGCACTATACAGGGTGAATTTACTGTCAAAAATGGCAAACTCGTCATAAGCGGACAGCTGGCTGCCACACTGGGGCTCGGCGCAGGAGCTATGGGCAGCGTTGAGATAGACTTTAATGCCATTGCAGAAGCCATCGGCGAACAGTTGAAGACGCAAATCACGAGTATCGCTCTCGACAACCGGAGTGTGGCAGATCAGGACAGAAAAACCGCAGACGATATTACACCCGACGAACAAAAAAACATTGAAAAACAGCTGTACGATGCCGTATATCCACATCTGGCTGCTTACGGAAAGAAAAAAGAAAAGCTGTTCAGCTCAACTAACATATTCGGTCAGAAAAAAGCAGGCAACCTGGTAAAACTGGAGAACGTACAGACTATCATTGATAATAAAATCAGGAAAAACAGCAGACTATCCGACAAACTACTGTACAAATTCTCCGACCATACACTCACCATGGCCTGCATGGATGCCTTTGGAAACCAGATGCAACCGGGAGGATTGATTATCCAGGCAGGGGTTATCAGGGCGTTTGGAGTCAAAAAAACGCTCTGAAGTAATACGGCGACCATATGACAAGAAAATATATTCATTTTTTTAGCCATGTGACTCATGTATCGCTCGAACTTCCTGTAATGTGGGAAGAAGCTGTCGAAACAGAAAGGTCAGTAATTTACACACTCAGTCTGGAAGATTTGCCCGAATATGAGGGTCATGCCATTCCTTCTGTCAACAGGCCACAGGATCCGATATTTGCGATTCAGCTTATTGCCCTTAAAAATCCGGAGGCTGGCGAACTGGCGAATATAGCGGACGCATTTCTGCATCAAAAACGAGAGCGGATTTCTGTAATCAATCGTGATACACAGCTTGTTGATGGTTACGATGCTATTGTAATTACTTTCAACAGCGACAATCAGGGCCAATCTGGCCGGAATTACGAGCTACAAAGTTTTATCATCATTGATGATGTACTTTTTTCCATTAGTGCGGTTGCTCCGGAATTTATGCAGCCCGTGTTTGCAAAAGATTTTGATAACGCACTGAGGAGTATCCGGTTTATATTTTTCGACTAAGAGCGTGTCCAGGATTCACTCGCCGAGTCAAAAATGGTTCGTTTTTGTCGCAGGCAGAAAACCCTGTACATCCTTTAAACAGTTTTCTCATGAAAATGACAAGTTACTTCAATCCCGGTTTAGCGATATCAGTCATGGTTCCGGAGGACTGGACAATCAGCCAGGTCAGTGAGACTAAATTCAGGCTTTTTGGCTTGCCGGAGAGCGGATTGGAGGAATATTTCGATGAATACCGGGCTACCATGAGCTATGAAATCATAGCGTCACCAATCGGACAGCTCTCCGAATGGTTCAACGATATGATTTCGGGGAATAATTCATTGATGAGCCGGGAGTATTACCAGTATTCGTTGATTAGTGAACAGTACTACGAATCGGGTACTCATCCGGCGTACAGAAAGGTTTATACCTGGACTGACGAAGAAACCGACCTCAGGCTTTATCAGTTGCAGGCATTTATCTACGGCGGGCAGAATACACTATACCTCATCAATGCCGCTGTAGTGGATACGTTCAAGGATCGCTATTTGCCTGTTTTCGAGTCCATTCTGGAATCAACCCGGATAATACCATCCATTTAAGGGGCAACATTTTTACCTTCTTTTCTGAGCTCTCTTTTTATCCCGCTCAGAATATCATCCGTATTGATTTCGGGTATTCCTCTCTGGACTGCCAGCAAAGAGCAGTAACGGAGAACGTTCTGAATGGAGCCCCCGGTAAGTTCAAACCTGGAGGCTATCTGGTTCCAGTCAATATCAGAAGCGGTTCTGACCGGTTTTGAAAACATATTTTGCCACAATCTGATTCTTTGTTCCGGCCCCGGCACAGGGAAATAGACTACCGAGTGAAACCTGCGGAGGAAAGCTTCGTCAATATTGGTCTTTAGATTGGTGGCCAATATGACAACCCCGGGGTATTCTTCTATTCTTTGCAGAAGATAGGCAACTTCCTGATTTGCGTAGCGATCTTTGGCGTCTTTCGTATCAGATCGCTTTCCAAACAGGGCATCTGCCTCATCGAAGAACAATATCCACCGGCTGTTAGACGCCCGGTCGAATACGCCCGCCAGATTCTTTTCTGTTTCTCCGATGTATTTTGAAATGACCTGCGAAAGATCAATACGAAAAACTTCACGACCGGCAGATTTGCCAATCAGTGCGGCTGTAAGTGATTTACCCGTTCCCGGAGGCCCGTAGAATAAAGCTTTATACCCGGAATTAAACATCCTGGCCAACTCCCAGTCCTGCAGCAGTTGCTGGTGATAGGTGAGCCACGCCTGCATATATTTGATTTCCGTCATTGTTTGAGGATCAAGAACCAGATCCTCCCACCCGAGTTGAGTGGTCACCTGATTTGCCGGAAACCGGGAACTGTACCTCGGAATATAACTTGCTCCCGCCTCCTGAAAGTATGCCACACATTCCGGTGTTGGATAAATCACTCCACTTAAAAAAGGTTCCCGGGCGGGCGGAGCGTCTATTTCCAGTATGTTATCTCTATAAAAATAGTGTTTTTCATCAAAAAGTGACAGATATCGGGTACGGGCGGCCATGTCATCGCCAGCCAGAACAAAAATAACCGTTTCGGCAGTAGGAATAAAACCGGCATGCTGCGTACCTGCCACGCCTCCGAATTCGGAATACGCCCTGTCATAAACGCGGTTCCTGATAAAAAAATGATCAAGTGCCTGGGGGCGCAGATATGGTGCCAGGGCAATAAGCAGTACGATTCGTTCCGCATCTGTCATCCCGTACTTTCTGACAAACATCCCGTGCGGCGACTGATCTGCAGACAGGTCGGGAGATTTCACGTCCTCAATCCGCGAATAGCTGCACTCTCCGCCAAAATACAGTTTCAGGCGCGTCTCCAGAACCTCAGACAACCACTCAAACTGTTTTCTGAGGCTGTCCGTATGCAGAATCAGGCTTTCGTTTTCCATTTAACTTCCATTCTTTTAGGCATCCAAGATAATTTGATTCCGGAAAAGCCCCACGGTAAAAATTCCAGAAGAATATCATAGGCTCTTGACTTTACGTGCAGTGTCCAGCGATCTGCTCTTTCCAAAAGCCGGCCTTCCCGCACCAAAAATGCACCTGACAAATTATCAATGGAGGAATTTTCCATCCTTTTCCAGTTTTGAAGCACCCCTTTAAGCAGCGATTCAGATACCTCTCGCTCCCTGTCAGTGATGTCAATACCAGGCGGAACGGGCATATCAATTGGTAACCCGCATAATATTTTATTCAGAACGAGAAGATGCTCCGGGGTTTCTGTCTGTCGTGTCGCAAGGTATTGCAGCAGATGTACGGCTCTCACTGCACTTTCACCGTCCCGGAATTCCTTCCCCTCCATTAAATCCAGCATGTCAAAGTATCTCAACAGATAAGGATGAAGAATTACCAGTCCGGCATTCATAATATAAATCGCTTCATCCACTCTGGTCGAGGCCTCTCTGACCAGCTCCAGCAATGGTTTTACTGTAGTAGCTGATCCATATTTCTTTCGGATATACCTGTAAAGCACACCCTGTCCAACCGTATTCTTTCCTTTGAGAGCCCCCACCAGATCTGCAACCGTTACATGTTCGTGAAGAAAGATACGGTTGAGAAACAAGTCAATCACTTTTTCAGCCGACAAGTTCGAGGCTGTATCTGCTGCCACACGGAAAAAAGCTTCATTAAAATGCCGAATAAGGCGTTCGTGGAGGAGGAGATCAAAATAATACAAGGCCTCATCCCTGACCGACAAAAGTTCGTGCCAGAGGTTACCAGCCAGAGCGCTCTGAACAAGTTCAACAATTTCCAGAGGCATGTCTCCCGAAAGGCGAATCAAAACCCACTCGTTTCCCAGCATTTTTTCAATCATCCGAAGAGTCGGTTGTCTTCCGACTCTGAGCAGCCAGCTGATTGTTCCTGCAGCATCCGGCAAATCTGTCAACCATATCGCACCCGACAGCAACTCCTGAACAGTCCGCAGCTCTGTGTCCAGCAATGTCAGAAACGGGTTGTCACTGGCGATTCTGTTCGCTCCGGGTTTCCGGTTTTCAAGTGCTTCTGTGAGTAACCCGAGTTCTTCCCGGGTGACAGAGCCGGATGCACGAAGTGCATATCTTTGTCCGGCCTGGCTCACCTGCGGGTGATCCTTCAGGAAAAGGGCTATTTTTTCCGGACTGACCCCATAATAGCCGGCCAGCTCGCCAATCAGTACTTCAAAAATGGAATAGGCATTCCGGGCATCATCCAGTTGTGGCAGAAGTAGTCCGATTATGAATTTCCATAACTCGTCAATAGTGATTTTTTTCTTTCGCCGGGTGGTGAAGGTCAAAAGATCGCCCGCCATCAGATCGAGATCAACCGGAATATTTTCGTAACGGGCCCTGACGATTTGCTCCAGTAGCGGTTGGCTGTAATATTGCAGCAACCTGTTATACAGGTTTGTTCGGGCGGATATCGTTCTCCAGTACACAGAAGTTCTTTCCGGACTAATCCGCCAAAGACTTGTCAGTTTTTCGGCAAGTTGTGGAATTTCAGGAGAAAACTGATCGAATAACCGGCCGTGTTCCAAAAAGTACCACAAGTAGTCTTCTTCAGACATTTTGGAGGGAGCTATATCCGGAAGCAGATTCACCGGACTGGCCAGCGACTGTAACATATCTTCATGACTATCCGAATTGCTGGTCAGCAGGTATCGCAGCACACCGCTCAATAACCGTTCCGAAGAATGCCTGGTGCTGGCTTTCAACTCATCCTCCATTCTGTTCCACTGTGTATCGGTCAGATGCATGAGGCCGGCAATCAGGGTACGCAGGTCGTTCTCTTTGAATAATCTGGAAAACGTAAGAAGCAGGCTCTGTCTTCTGTTATACAGTTCGCGCAAGCGATTCAATGATTCCGCCGGGCGTCGCGCGACAATCCGGAGCAGCATGCTGCGAAGTTCTTCATCTGACATCGGTGCCACGCCCGGCGGATACCTACCCGAATCCAGAAAGAACCATATCAGCGACTCAGGTGCATACAGAGGGGTCAAGGATGGGACATTATCAGACGAGTATTCCGGGAGCTGCTGAAGGAAATCAGTGATTTTTGATTTGTCGTTTAATTTTCCTCCAAGCAACCCTCGCAGAAGATCGGTCAAAAGGCGATTCTGGTCAGGCAAATCCGGGAACTTGTCCTGAAGCGATAATCCTGTATTGTACCAGCTTTCATCGTCCAGATTCAACAATGCCAACACCAGTTTATTCAGGTTCATCGGTGTAAGCAAGCCGAGCAATCTTATAAAAACGCCCTTGCTCTGTGAATAAAGATCCGTCAGTTGCCGTAGCGTGACCGTGCGGTTGGCAGAGGCAGACTCCAGCAGTACCGTTATCATCGTATCCCGGGGTACAGAACCAACAAGCCTTTTACCCTGATCAAGATAATACCAAAGCTGATATAAAGGGGAAATATCGGCCAAATTATCCGTTTTCTTCGTTGTTTTAGGGCTGGCATAGCTCTTCAGGTCAGACTGATTTTTTATTTCACCGATCAATATCATTCTCAGCACAGATGTCAGCAAGGACTCTGTCACCGAATCTTTCAGGTTCTCCCCGTCCGGAAACAATTTCAGAACGGCATTCAATTCATCCATTGAGATATTCAGCAGACCGGCAACCACTGATTTTACAACGGAGATGCCCATCCGTATGATCAGCAAGACAGGACTGGGGCTCCGGCGATACAAATCACGGAGTCTGTAGAGTGTGTCTTCTCTGTCATGAAGAATAGCTGCCTGAATGATGCTGGCCAGTTCCGCCTCTGTCAGAGCAGCGTTGCCGGCGGGCAGATGACCTTGTTCCAGATAGAGCCAAATTAACGATTTTCCGGTTTCGCCTCCGTCAGTTAATGTATTCGGGTAAGGCCCTTGCACCGGTACAAGCTCCTGAAGTATCCTGGTCAGCGATTTTTCATTATTTATTTCCCCGGCCAGCCACCATTTCAACACAAACTGTATCAGGCTTTTATCATAGTCAAATCCGGCAGAAACGGCTATGTCATATTGATAATCAGCTCTTTTCCAGTCATCCGAATTCAGCTTCAGGATAGCGGAAAGCAGTTCCTTCAGTTTGGCCGAATCAAAAATCCGGCTCATTCGGGGCAATATCTCCGGGTTTCGTCTGTAAATCTGACGGAACCGCTCTGCCACTCTCTCAGCCTGCCTGCCTGCCAGTTCTCTCAGAATTGTAAAAACCTGTTCTGACCCGACAGGTTTACTCTCCGACGGGTAGTATCCGTATTCAAGGAAATACCAAATAGTGTATTCTGCTGTATATTGCTCGGTAACATACGTGACCTCCGGCTCCCCAAGCCCCGACTGAGCCGACATCAGCGCAACGAGCGATTCCAGATTTTCTGCCGAGCCGGAAAGGATATAACTGAGTGCGGCCGTCTGGAACCGGAAAGGATTGTGCGGCGTAACTGTCCCGGAACGTATGATATCTTCATGAATCATCCAGACATTCTCTTCAATATCAATTATTCGGGCGACGAGTCGTCGTAGCAGCGTAATATTCAGAATTCCTGAAAGATGGACAAGCAATGCCGGATGGTACCGGAAAAGTTCGCGGAGACGAATAATGACACCATCGGCATCTTCACTCAGCTGATTCATAAGCAAGCCGGCTGCCTCATTTCCCTTCAGAGCTGCCTCACCGGGAGGGTACCTGCCTTGCTCAAGATAATACCACAAAAGATACGCCTGATTTCTGTCCGAAACTGATTTGCCGGACAAGGCGGAAGCAGGCACACCTGACTCTGTTGCGGAAAAGGCAGTCAACTCGTCAGCCACAAGCACCTCCCTTGAAAGTGCACGTCGTAACAATTCCGTAACCACCTCCTCGCGGGACATTTTTCCGGATGATTCAGACCACATTTTCTTCTCAAGCTGCTTCAGGGTACCATTATCCATTTTCATGATAGCCAGCAACAATCCACGTCTGAGTTCAGGACTACTGATAACAGAC
>JBEGNB010000430.1:0-5612 GCA_041182785.1 Bacteroidota bacterium | reverse complement strand
AGCGCGCGTAGTTACCATTGACCGCGGCGACCGCAAGATGTCTCTCTCCATCAAACAGCTTACTGCTGACCCATGGAGCAATATCGAAGACCGTTTCCCAATCGGCTCACGCTTTACAGGTACCGTCAAGAACATCACCAACTACGGTATCTTCGTAGAACTGGCTGAAGGTGTAGGCGGTATGGTACACATCAGCGACCTGTCATGGACCAAGCGCTACGCTCACCCGAGCGAATTCGCCAAGCCAGGCAACGAACTTGAAGTGATTGTACTCGACATTGACAAAGATAAGCGTCAGATCAGCCTGGGCCACAAGCAGATTCTCGAAAACCCGTGGGATACTTTCGAAGCTATCTTCCCGGTTGGTTCCTACCACGAGGCTACTGTGCTCAAGCGCGACGACAAGGGTGCCACTTTCCAGATGCCTCACGGCCTGGAGGCTTTCGGTCCAGCCAAGCATATCCGCAAGGAAGACAACTCCCTCGTGGAAGTTGGTGAAACACTCACTGTCAAGGTCATCGAATTCAACAAAGACGACCGCCGTATCCTCGTTTCTCACTCCCGCTACCTCGAGGATCTGAAGAACAAGGCTGAAGCAGTGGTGAAGGCCGAGCGTGCGAAAGAAGACGGCGAAAGCCAGGCAGCTATCGTAGAGGTACAAAAGAAAGTCGAGAAAGAAACACTCGGCGATCTGGCAGCCCTCGCAGCACTGAAAAGTCAGCTCGAGAAGTAATTCTCACGCAATATTTTGACAACAGCGAGCCATTCCGATTCTTTTCGGGGTGGCTCGCTTCTTTTTGTACCTTTTTATTCAGAATATTGCCGTTTTTTACATCCGCGTGCAACGCTTGCAAGATTTGGTTACCTTCCTTGCTCGGGCTGTCCGCCACAACAGGTTTCGCAAGTTCCTAACACATTCCAGGGCAAAACAATGCAGGAATTCTTCTCTCAATACGCAAAAATTCAGAACCCAACCTTCGAGATGGTGATTTTCACCTTTCTCCTGGCTTTTCTCTGCTCCACCCTCATTGCGCTGGTTTACTGGATTACCAGCCCAACCACGCTCAGAACCGGAAATTATATCCAGTCGCTTATCCTCAGCTCGATTATCGCTACCATGATTCTGCAAAGTATCGGCGATAGTGTGGCATCGGGCCTGGGAATTCTCGGAGCACTCACTATCATCAATTTCAGAACATCATTCCGCGACCCGCGCGATATCATCTTTATGTTCGCAGCGCTCGGTACCGGTATCGCCTGCGGTTCTTATGTGTTCCCGATTGCCATCATGGGCACGCTCATGTTCTGTTTCATCGCCGTCAGTCTGCGTTACACACCCTTTCACATGGGTAATCACGTAATATGGGAACTTCGTATCAGAATCGAAAGCCGATCTGTCATACCCGCCGCAGAAAAGATTTTTGAACAGTTTTGCCGCCGTTACACGCTCGATGATATCCGTAACGAAGCTGTGAAGGGTGTCGGACCTGTCATGGAGGAACGCGAATATTTTCTGGTGCTGCAGAACGAAGATCAAAATATTGAACTTATTCAGGCCCTCGAAACTGCCGGAGTCATCGTAAGAAGGCTCAGCAAACAATCGGCGACTGAAAATACGGTGATTGACTGATACTCCTCAAAC
This sequence comes from Bacteroidota bacterium, assembly GCA_041182785.1. Taxonomy (GTDB): domain Bacteria; phylum Bacteroidota; class Bacteroidia; order Chitinophagales; family Saprospiraceae; genus M3007. Next base: position 3,970 of record JBEGNB010000430.1, on the reverse strand, counting down.
GCACTGGTCCTATGAAATTCAATATTCTGTATCTGCTGTTCCCCGCCGCACTGGCTGCCTGCTTCTGGATCGCCTCCGATTTTCAGTATCAAAGTGTCAACTCTTTCTTCGGTATCGCTGAATCTGAACCCCGGTCGCTCAATTTTGATCACGATATCGCCGTCCGGGAGGTTTTTGTCAAAACAGGTGATCTCGTGAAAAAAGGTGATACGCTTGCCACTTTCTACCGCGCTGAACTCGATGAACAGTCGCTCGAAAACTGGTCGGAACTGAGGCTCACGGAAACTGAACGCGCTGCCGAATTTTCCATCCTCGAAAAGGAAAAGGAACTCGTACGCACGCGCCTGTCCGCAGACGCACGCGAACTTCAGGCGGAAATCAGTCTGCTCATTACCGAAGACTCTCTCAACACGCTGTTCAGAGGCAGTGTTTACTCCGATCTGAAACCCGCAGGAAATAAGATGGTGGCCGACAAGATCGCGGCACGCAGGAAACAAATTGACGACCTGCAAAAGAACGCTGCGGAAGAAATCAGAATTCTTGAATCGAAGCAGGCTGCGCTGGGTGCTGTAGCATCTGTCAGGAATGAAAGTACCAGAGCCGCTCAGAAACAACTGGAATCGGAGAAAAATCGCCTGTTTTTGGTAGCGCCTATTGACGGTTATGTCGAAACGGTGCTCGTCGCGCGCAATGCACTGGTGGAAGCCTTCACCGAACTGATGAAAATTAATCCTCAGGTGCCCAATACTGTCATCGGGTTTATTCACGAGGCCTCCGATGCCCCGCTCGCTGTCGGACAGGAAGTAGAACTTGTCTCGTTCAACCGGCCGGAAGTGAAGTGCAGCGGACGAATCACGAGCATCAACCCCAAAATGACCGAGCTGCCGCTGCGCCTGCGCAAGTTTATAGAAATGCGCTCGTGGGGCCGGGAGGTGTTCATCGGATTGCCGCAGGATAACCGGTTTTATATCTCGGAAAAGATCACTATTAATCTCCCCGCACATTGAATATGATCCGAAAAGGGCTGCTCCTTGCAGTGTTACTTGCATCGCTGACCGCCAAATCGCAGGTGCGCTCAATCTCTGATCTGCTCGCCACCGCAAGCACCGACCCCGGGGTAACTCAGTATCAGTCGCTCCTCAACACGGCCTCCGGACTGCGTATGCACGACCCGCTGGTCAGACAGGTGGCCCTGCGTATCGGTTTCAACGGCAACTCGCTGGGTGATACACTGCTCGGCTATATCCGGAATGAAGACGCTTACCGCCTTCAGGTGGGTTTCAACAGTTTTCAGGAACGGAACAGACAGAAGGATATCAAGGATGCCCGTGTCGGGCTTCTGACTGCCGAATACAGGCTTATTCAGCAACAGGCCGCCTCACAGCGGCTCGCTGCGCTGTCATCCTGGCTTTATACTTTGCCCGCACTGGAAGCCTGTCGCAAACTCGACACCTTTCTCGTACGCGAACACGCGATTCTGCGCGAAATGCTCTCTTCCGGGGTGGGGGATGTGAAGGTGACAAAAGTGCTGGATGCCGAAGAAGACAAAAACCGGAACGACGGGTCAATCGCCGAACTGGAAAGCAGGATTGCCTCGGCCCGGCAAAATCTGGTGCAACTGACGGGTGAGTTCACCGATATTGACAGGTCTGATCTGGCTACTGTGGAAGATATCAGTCTGTGGCTCGCCGAAATAAAGGCTTTATTGCCCGCTGTACACCCCGAGGTGACTGCCAGAAATGCCCGTATTGCCCTCGAGTCGGCTAACCTGGACTATATTTCCTCGCAAAACAGGCGATTTGTCAATAACCTTTCAGTCGGTTACCAGTACCCGCTGTTTGTTGAAACACCCAAAAGGTTTAACCCGCAAAATAATATTTCATTCAGGATAGAGCTGCTGGCGCCGCTGCCCGCCAATAACCGCTTCAAGCGCGCTGACGCACTGCTCGACCTCAGGGAGGCACAGTACGATGCCGCCATGACACTTGAAACAACCAGGAAATTCGCCGAAAGTCAGCTGACCAGCGTCGAAAACCTGATCCGGGAATACAACGCCGTTACCGATCGCATCCGGAACGGGCTGATTGGTAAAATGCTCGGAAACCGCGCCTTGTACGGGAGTATATCTCCGCTTGATATGGTTGAGCTGGAAATTGCTCAACAGAAGCTGGAGGTTGACCGCGCGGAGTTGGTAGCTGAAATCGGGAAAGAATATGCCGAGTTGCTTGACTGCACCGGGCTGCCGGAAGCAAAGTATCTCCTGAAAAAACGCTGAAGTATCAGGCTTTTTTCAGGAAACAAGCTTTCAGGACGATAACGGAGCCGTCCACCTTGCCCTCTACTTCCTCTTCATCATCGGTCAGACGAATGTTCTTTACTTTCGTTCCGCGCTTGATGACGGCTGAGGAACCTCTCACCTTCAAGTCTTTGATTACGGTTACTGAATCGCCCTCGGAAAGGAGATTGCCGTTGCTGTCTTTTACTTCCATAACAGGATTTAGTGTTTTCAGGGCACAAGGTACACACAAAATTAAAGTACTGCCCACGCGGCTTCCATTATCTTTGTCCCTGAAATGCCTCTATCATGTACAGAATTACCATGCTATTCACAGTACTGAGTTTTTTAGCCTGTAAAGCGACCGAAAACCGGCCAGTGGCTGTTCCCGCCGGTTTCGACTGGCAGGGGCACCGCGGGTGTCGCGGACTGAAGCCCGAGAATTCGCTGCCTGCATTCATGCACGCGCTCACATTCCCGGAGGTATCCACCCTGGAACTGGATCTGGCCGTATCCAAAGACGGCAAAATGATTGTCAGCCATGAGCCATTTTTCAATCCCGCCATTTGTCTGAGGTCCGATGGAAGTCGTTTTACCGACTCATCAGCTATGAAAATGCCCCTGTGGAGTCTTGCTTCCGATGAAATAAGGCAGTTCGATTGTGGAAGTATGGGAAATCCGCGCTTTCCGGAACAGGAAAAGATCCGCGTATTCAAACCGACCCTGCGGGAGGTGGTGGAAGCTGTAAGGAGTGTCAGACCTTCCGTAAAATGGAATATGGAGATTAAAACGCAACCATCCTGGGATAATATCTTCCATCCCGGTGTGGAGGAGTTTGCTGCGTTGCTTGTCTCCGAACTGAAGCAGCTCGGAATAACCGGCGATGTAACGGTGCAGTCGTTCGACATACGCGCACTGGAAGCCATGCACCGGCTGGCCCCCGAAATACCACTGGCCTATCTGATTGAAAACATGGATTCTGTGGAGAAAAACCTGGAAAAACTCAGTTTTACACCATACATATACAGTCCCTACTACCTGACTGTCGGACGCAAGGCGGTTCAGACATGCCGGAAGCACCAGATGAAACTGGTACCCTGGACGGTAAACGAGGTGACTGCCATGCGGCGACTGGTACGTCTGGGTGTTGACGGAATTATCACGGATTATCCCGACCGAATCAGGAAGGTGTATCAGCCCTGAGTATGGTTCTTGCCGGGTGGCACCCTTTTTCTTGGCGTCCATACACCCGTATTCCAGTTCATCTGCTCGGAGCCGTGAAAATTCAGTTTGTAGTCGAACTGAGACGGAACGCTGTACACATAGCCGGGATAGTAAAACGCTGAGCCGCGTTCGATGGAATACAGTATCTCCAGCAACATGGTATAAATGCCCGGACTGAACCGTCCGTAGTCAGGATTGAATATACAATAGGTGGCTGAAACGGCTTTGTCTCCCAGGTGTATAAATGAACAGGCAATCAGTTCATCGCCCAGGAACACGCTGAACTCCCTGCCTTCACCCGGAACAACTTCCGGGTACACATTCAGGAATGAGAACAGCGAATCGGGTGTTCTCTCCCTGATTCGCGCCTTGTGTTTCTCGAACAATGCTGTCTTTTCCCGGTCAATAACGATTGGTCCGGTTTGTACACGCAGGCCGGTGTTTTTTCGCAGCAGCTTCATCTGACTTGAT
>JBEGNB010000429.1:0-9892 GCA_041182785.1 Bacteroidota bacterium | reverse complement strand
CATGTATTTCATATAGTGTAACTTTGTCTGTTGAATAATAAGTCGGTACTATGCTTCATCGAGGTCCTTCATTTGTCGTTATAACAGTTGTCCTGCTGGCATGGCAGTTCTGGACATGTTCAGGTGATACAAACCTCGGTCCGGATAAGAATATAATTAACGCCGAGCATCTCATAGAAAAGGCACTTGCACTGGCAACCACTAATCCGGACAGTAGTCTGTTTTACGCTGATTCTGCTCTGTATATCTGTGCATACAGTACGCTGCCAGATTCTGTGCATCTAAGAGCACTGATTACAAAAACCGACGCTATTGCCAACTCCGGTATGCCGGACTCGGCACTTTCGGTGCTTCAGAAATACTACTTTGATCATAAAGAATGGTCAGACTCATCTCTTCTCCTGAAAACACTGTACTGCCTCTGCCGGTACAATTACCTGAATGGCAGATTGGCTGTAGCCGGGCAGTTTGGTGAAAAAGCTGTAAAACTCGTTGAAAGAAATGACTATTATATAAAAAAATCGCCTGTTGTTAACCTTTATGCTTCAACGCATATTCGGTTCGGCAGGTACGAAGAGGCATATTCGTGGCTACTCAAATCGGTGGGTTACGCCGAACAGCAAAAGGACTCTACATCGCTCGGTGATGCTTATTCTATTCTCGGCAATGTTTTTCTGGGACTGAATAACCGGGATAAAGCCAGATACTATATACAAAAAAGTCATAATGTATTTACCGGACTGCGCGATACACTGCGCATCTGTGTGTCTTTGAATGATTGGGGGATTACTTACAGCAGTCAGAATCAGGACAGTGCACTTTTACTTTACAATGAATCCCTGAGGATGATTCGTAAATACCCCGGACACTTTATCGGGGTTGTCAGTATGTTCAACAAGGCCGATATTTATTTGAATAAAGCTGAAAAAATACCTGCTTGTCTTGATACGGCCCGTATTCTGCTGGATGAGGTGTACCGGCAGTGTCAGGAAAACCGTATCGCCGAGGGTATTCCCAAGGTACTTGGCGCTTATGGGAAGATAGCATATAAAACTGGTGATTACGCCAAATCGAGGCAATACTATGATGAGGCTATTGCGGCCAGCGAGAAACATGGAGATATAAACAATACCATTTCTTTGATGACCGAAAGCCGGGATGTTTATAATAAATCGGGTCGGCTGGACGAGTTAGTCAGACTTGATGACAGAATCAGATTTCTTCAGGACTCTGTCAGGAGCGATATACAGCAAATGGCTATTCTGGACAAGGAGTGGCTTTTCAGAATGCAGGAGAAGGAACTTGAAAACAAGTTACTGAGGGAAACACTCGAGCGGGAAGAACGAATAAGTCAGCTCAGGCTCATACTGATTATTATTCTGACTATTGGAGCCGCTCTCCTGACTGCCCTGATTATATGGAACCGAAAATTGCAGAGGGGTCTTGGTATGGCCTATCAGGCTCTCATGGTCCGGTATCGTGCGGAAAGAAAAGATAGCGATTCTGCCGAGTTGATGAGCCCTCATGCTGTTGTCATGCAACGCCTCTCGGATTACTTTGAAACCCACAAGCCTTATCTCAATCCGGATATGCGTGTTAGCGATATACAGAAAAATCTGGATGTGAGTGCACAGGAACTCAGCGCTGCGCTCAGAAAAAACGGCTTTGAGAACTTTAATGCGTTTCTGAACCAGACAAGAGTACGTGAGGTACAAAGACGATTCGAAAATCCGGAATTCGACCACTATTCCGTGGAAGCTATCGCCAAAGATGCCGGTTTTGGTTCTCGTACGTCGTTTTACAGGGCTTTTGAAACCGTTACCGGAGTCCGCCCGGCGTACTACAGAAGCCAGATTCGCAAAAATACAGACCAGTAAGAGCAATCTCTCTAATCAAAATTGTTACGGTTTTTTGATTTTCGGGCATGTTCCCTCCAATTGGGGCTATATCATTTTTGTTTTATTCACACCGGGATTTCCTGTAGTATCCCGCTACAGACCGCCTGTTCCTGTTGATTTTATGGGATTTTTTGGCAAAATTGGCATGTATCATTTTCCCGCAACAAATGGTACATGTACTTCTCGTGATATTTTGACTTATATATCTGGCCCGAAGGAGTAGTCTGTATCTTGCATCGTCAACGTACAGAACCCGTCCCGACTCCAGTGTCGGATTGTCTCTCTTTTAATCAGAGTTCTGTTTTCCGTATCAGGCTCAAAATACGCTTCGAGAGCCGCAGCAGCTGCACAGGGTATATCAGCTCTTATACCACGCAGTTGTTGCGGTTTTTTTGTGGGCTCAATTACCTTTGCAGGAAAATATCCAAAATGCAGGAAAGGCCCGCTGACTCCACGCCACTTACTCTCTGGGAACGTGCCCTCGACATTGTCTCAATTGTTGTACCACTCGCCGGGCTGGCTCTGGCCCTTTCTCGTTACCCGGAATTGCCCGATCAGATACCTACCCACTTCAACGGAAAGGGTGTGGCCGACGGTTATGGACCCCGCTGGACGATCTTCCTGATACCGGCAATCAGTATGGTAATGTCGGTCGGCCTGATGATTTTGGCCAGGTACCCGAATCAGTTTAATTATCTGACGGTAATAACGCCGGAAAATGCCTCGTTTGAGTACAAGAAGGCGCGGGTAATGGTTCGCCTGCTGAACGCGGAGTGTGCATTCCTTCTTTTTACGGCTGTACTGAGTACCTTGCAGGGTACCGACGGTGAAGCCCGGCTATCACCCTGGTTCTGGATCGCTTTCGCAGCTACGGTGATCACGCCAATGGCCGTACTGGCCGGGTGGCGGAAGAAAAATTAGCTCTTACTTTTGTTCAGTACCGGAAGCAACACCAGCGACAGTACCCCGCCAATGATGTTGTAAAATATCTGTATGGCAAAAAATGAGATGTTTGCGTATGAAAACGCATCTCCGCCGTTGATGCCATACAAAGCCAGTGCAGCTATGCAAAGGGCGTGGAAGGTGCCCATTCCACCCGGCGATGGTATCACAAAGCCCAGTGTGCCAAATACGAAAACCATCAGCGCAGCACCGGCGCCCAGATGTGCCGTGGGCGGGAATGCCAGCAAATTGAAATAGCACTGCAGGTAGAACATCACCCATATTCCCAGTGAATAAACAGTGAACATGGCCGGACTTTTAAGCTTCAGCACGCTGCGAAGCCCTTCCCAGAAGCCTTTTACCACTTCCAGTCCCTTTTTTACCAGTGTCAGCTCCTGCAGACGTGCGCGGAACAGATAACCCGCACCCACTATAATCAGTCCGGTCAGTAAAAGTATCCACGGCAGCGAGATACCTCCGGTGGGAGCTGCCGACTGCCGGTTGGCATTGATGAAATTCAGCAGGGTGGTGCCTTCAAATAAAAAAGCCAGTCCGACCACCAGCCCCAGACAAACCACATCGGCCAGCCTGTCTATCACCAGCGTGCCCATTACCTTGTCGAGCGGGGCTTTCTCGTACCTGGCCAGCGAACCAGCCCTGATTACCTCACCCATGCGCGGGAAGCCCAGATTGGCGAAGTAGCCGAGTAAAATGGTCAGAAATGTATTGTGGAAACGGGCCTGATGTCCGACAGGCTCCAGCAACATCTGCCAGCGCAATGCCCTGAAAATATTGCTAACGGTAAAGGCCAGCATCACCACCAGTAACCAGCCAATATGCACGGTGGAAAAGTCGCCAAGCAGCTTGTCTGTCAGGCTGCACTGGTCCTCCGGTACACCATCGAGCCGGCACTGCTCCATAAAAGCTGCATTCTGGCTCCGGAAAACCAGGTAGAGTATGGTTGCTCCGATGCCGAAAAAGAGCAGAAATTGAATCGCTTTCTTAATCATATTTCTCTTGCTGGATGATCCGAACCGTACCATACATCACTCCGCGCAGTACAATTCTGCTGTAAACAAATAGTTGTTGCAGCAAAAATACGATAAAAATACCACCTGCCGTGTGTGTACCCATCGCCCCGGAAAGGAACAGGTAAATTACTGCCAGCAGGGACTGTATTCCCAAAAACAAGAGGACAGTTAACGCATATGTACTTTTATCATGCCATAAATCACTCCATCCGGCCCGAATGGAGCGCGCAGTTCGCTCGCCCTCTGCCTGCCTGATTCTGGTCAGTAACGACCATAGAAACAGTACAGAGCACCCGATTAGCCACAAAACCACTACCAGCAGTGAGATGGCAATAGCCGATTTTTCAGACTGAAAGGTTTCCAGCATGGGCATCAGAGTGATCAGCAGCGGTATGAACAACAGGGCTGTCCAGGTTATTGCGATTGTCAGAAATACCAGGGCTGTTTTAAAAAAGCGATTGAAATACTCCGCTGCAAACCGCCAGTATGCTCCCCGTGAAATACGTTCCGGGTAAATGGCGCAGAGCAGCAGTCCGCCGTTCAGGAAAACAGATGCCACCAGCCACACCGGCAACAACCACCGCAACTGTCCCAAAAGTGGAGTGAGTGATGCTCCGTGCACTTTCAAAAAATCCATAATCACGGTGTGGTCGTACCCTGACAACAGTTTCCTCAATTCCAGTGATTGCCCCACCGATGCATCCAGCACCGCACGGACCTGCATTCCGACCGACAGTGCCAGCAGCAACTGCATCGAATATACAATCAGGCTCACATACCGGAGCCTGTAGCCGGTATTCATACCCGTCAATAATGCCCGTATTGCCTTTTTCATACGAGGAAAGTGATGGCCTGGAACAGGTTCTGAATCCAGAAGGTGAATTTCAGTGCATATTTCCACAAGGGCGCGTGCTCCGGTTGCAGGGTCAGGCTGTTGTTGTTGATATCTGTGTCGAGCCCTAGTTTGCCGTGCGGGTCCAGCTGTGCTGACACAACAGGCGGCATGTCGTAGAACTCGAAAACGTGAACACCCGCTTCTCCCGACCAATACTCCAGGCGTGTACTGCCATCTTCGAAAGATACAAGCAGTTCCACCGGATATACCCAGTCGCCGCGGCGCTGTACCTCCACCCTTGAAACATGTCGTTTTCCGGAACTCCCGTCTTCCACCGTCTGTACGCTGTCGCCAAATACCCCCTGTCGGCCCGGCAGTATCTCGTTTTCAATGGATGAAACAGCATAATCCATCACTTTGGTATCGTAAATAGCCGTTTCAAAAAGCCGGTATGCGTTGACTGCCAGCGTGGTATCGGGTATTTTGGCGAGTTCCTCACGCAGCACAGTCATGAAATCGCTCCCGCGCGGGTGTGCGAACTTCCACCGCTCAAAATAAGTGCGCAGGATGTTGTTCATTGCTTCTTCACCGATAATTTCCTGAAGTGTGCGCAGTGAGGTGGCCGTTTTACTGTATATCAGACTTTTGAAGTTAATGTCTGAAAACTCCCAGCCTGGTCGTGCCACGCTGCCATCGCGCGGATTGCGCATGGAGGTGTACTCAATCCGTGTCTGCTCTTTGTTGCCGAAATGGAAGCCGGGGAAGGCCAGCAGCGACTGTTTCTCGCCGAAAGCCGCATCCAGGATACGGTCTTCGAAGTAGGTGGTGAATCCTTCATCCAGCCAGGGCTCCTCTTTCTCGTTGGAGGCGAGCACGCCCATGAAATACTGGTGGGTGAACTCGTGTATGAGCAGCGACTCCGAGGTGCGCACGTATTCCGGAATACCGTAAAAAGTACCTACCGTAATCAGGGTGGGGTATTCCATCATCCCTGAACGCAGTCCGTGAAACGGCGGATCTACCACCGTAATGCTCGGGTAGGGGTACTTCCCGACGTGTTTTTCGAGATATTCCAGCGCATATTTCAGGATATACAGGTAACGAGGCCCCATGGCGGCGTGTTCGGGCGGCAGCATCAGTCGGATGTACACGCCGTTCCACTGATCGGTTATTTCCTGAAAATATGGATAAATGGACCACGCAAAGTCTATCACATCTTCCGCGTGATAATGCCTGGTGGTAGTGCCGTCGGGATTATTCACCGCGGTGACCAGGCAACCTGAAGCGCCCATTTTGTACTTGCTGTCGGTAGTGATACGGACGTCATACACCCCGAAATCGGCGTAAAATTCCGTACGTCTGAAAAACTGGTGGCAGTTCCAGTCCCATTTTCCGTTTTTATCCTGCTCCCACACGCCAAGCTGCGGGAACCAGTGACAAAACAGGTAAAAATCGCGGCTGTATCCCGCCCTTGCTATGGTTTTTGGTATTCTGGCTGTCCATTTCAGTTGAAAAACGGCACTGTCGCCGGGCACCAGCGGCTTGTCGAGGGCCACCTCCAGCACCGACTGGTCCTCAGGGTTGCCATCATCGGGTTGTACAAACTTCATACCCGCGCTCAGGTCGGTGGACCCGCCCGCACCCGTACGCGCGAAGGACAGGATATTCACCCAGCCCCATTCCTCCGGTTTCCGGTTGTCGAATTTTTGGCCGAAAACATTTGTTGCACCCTTCAAAAAAGTGGATTCGGTATTTTTAAAGGCATTCAGGTACAGATACAGCCTGAGTGTTTGAACCGGTACCGGCGACTGATTGACAAATCTGATGGACTGATCGGCCGACAATGTTCTGTTTTGATCGTCCAGTCTGACAGATATGTCGTAATTTGCCGGACGCTTGCTGAGTGATCCAGGCAGAAAAGGGTCGCATTGGGACCGGATTTCCGCCCATGGAGCAAGTACAGCCAGCAGTACAGGTATGATTTTCCTGAAAAACATGTTCTTTGTTGCCTAAACGCCTTGCGAAGGTACGAAATTTGTGGTATAACCCTGAGCCACATACATCACAACCAAACTAAACTGACAAATAATTTACTCAACCAGACTGGAACCTGACCGGATATGAAAAAACTACTGATTTGCCTGGTGCTCACGGCTGTTACAGGCTCTGCCATAGCTCAAAAACTGCAGATAAGCCGCACCCGGGGCGGGTACCTGCTTTCTGTCGTGCAAAACGACAAACAACTGCTGCAGTCGCCTGTGGAGGGGCTCTGGAGTATTTCAACGGAATGGCGCGAGAACTGGCCCTACAACTGGCAGCACGTTCAGCCGTCACGCATTGATACTGCCGGCGAGTGGATTACGCTCGAAGGTACACTACAGTTGCCGCAGGGCGAGTGGTTGGTGCGCGATGCTTATCGTATGGAGAACGGTCGTATCCGGTGCCTGCGCCGCTGGGAATGGCGCGGAGAACAGACGCTCGATCAGGTAACACTTTCCGTGCGCTGGCTCACACCAACTGCTGACAGCCGGCCCTTTTTACCAGGCATACTGTACTATGGAAACCCGTCGGGCTATAAAAATGGTGCAGGCAATGTAGCGTGGTATCAGAGCAAACCCGGTGATATCGCTATCTTTGAGGAGCACCGATACCCCATGCCTTTTGCATCGGCCGAATGGCAGCAGGACGGACTTACCTCCGGAGCAGCACTTCATTCTGTGCCAAGTCCGGTTTACGGTGGCAACCTCTTTGATCAGTGGTGGTCGCTCGGACTGACAACCACGTATAATCATACAGAACTCACCCTGCTGTCGGGACCAGTGGGATATAACCGCCAGCAGGGACAAGTAAAAGCGTTACAGAACAAGCCTCTTCCCTACCAGGATACCTGGATGAAAGTTCGTCCGGGTACTATTATTGAAAAGACATACTTCCTGGAAACCTTTATTGCGCCGGCACCCGGTACGGCATTTCAACAGCCGGTACATACATCCATCGCACTTTTCAAGCCGTTTTATGCAGAAGATCTGCCCACATTCGACGAGATTGTCAAACTGAAATATCAGTTTCTGAAATCGCGCTGGATAGAAGATATGGACTATGCCGGCTTTAATATGTATCCCCCTAAATATGCTCCGAAAATCGTGATGGGCTGGGCCGGACAGTGCGAGGCACCGGGCTATGCCCTGCAGCCGCTCGCTACCCGTATCGCCGACCCGAAACTGACGGACATGGTGCAGCGCTCCCTCGACCATCTGTGTACTTCACCCTCGGATCAGAGCGGTTTTTGCGTCACATACGACCCAAACACCAACGAATGGGCTGACAAAGATGCTGTTTCCCAGGGACAGGCCATGTACAGCATGGCACTCGCCATCAGAGAGGGCCGGAAAAATTCCCGTATGGACACCCGTAACTGGGAAAAATTTCTCCGGAAAGCTTGTGATGTATTCTCTGACCGCCTGCTGAGTAAAACCTGGAAGCCCGTCAATACGGCAGAGGCTTTCTTTATAGCTCCCCTGCTCGAAGCACACGGTTTGTTCGGAGTGAAAAAATACCGGGATGCTGCCCTCCGGGCGGCCGACTATTACATTGTCCGGCACGCCGATATGCAGGAACCTTACTGGGGCGGTACACTCGATGCTACCTGTGAGGACAAGGAAGGAGCCTGGGGAGCCTTCCAGGGCTTTTTGTCGGCCTATGAGGCTACCAGAGATGCACGATACCTGAAGGCTGCCCGGCACGCCTGCGATGTAGTGCTTAGTTATACTGTGGTGTGGGATATTCCTTTGCCCGCAGGTCGCCTGGCCGATCACGCCCTGAAAACAAGGGGCTGGACGGGTGTTTCGGCGCAAAATCAGCACCTTGATGTGTACGGGGTCGTGATGGCTCCTTCCGTATATAAAATGGGGAACTACCTGAAAGATGAGTCTTTAAAGCGCCTTGCGATAGTAATGTATCGCAGCTGCGGACAAATGATTTCACCCACGGGCGCGCACGGGGAACAGATTCAGGAAACGAACTTCGCACAGCATGGCGATATGTCTGACGTACTCAGGCTCCGCGGCGGCTACTCCGAAAACTGGACCGTATTCTGGATTACGGCGCACTTCCTGCACGCTGCGGCGCAGTTCGAAGAGATGGGGGTGCGGTAACAATGAACATATTTCAACATTAAATGTTATAACACATAATTAAAAAATTACAACATGGCAAAAACTATCTGGGCATTGGACCCAACACACTCCGAAGTCGGCTTCAAGGTGAAGCACCTCATGTTCACGAATGTTTCCGGCAAATTCAACGCATTTTCTGCTACAGTAGAGAGCGAAGATGACGATTTTTCGACGGCAAAAATCAGTTTTGCTGCCGAGGCAAACAGCGTGGATACTGGAAATGGTGACCGCGACAACCACCTCAAAGGTGCCGACTTTTTCGATGCCGACAACTACCCTCAGGTCACTTTCTCCGGAAAGGAAATGAAAAAGGTATCCGACGGTGTTTACCATCTGTCGGGTGACCTCACGATGCGCGGGGTAACACAGCCCGTAACACTGGAAGCCGAGTATGGCGGACAGATGAAAGACCCCTGGGGAAATACCAAGGCCGGTTTCTCGCTGAGCGGAAAAATTAACCGCAAGGATTTCGGTCTGGCATGGAATGCACCGCTGGAGGCTGGTGGCGTTCTGGTAAGTGAAGAAGTAAAACTGCAGGCTGAAGTACAGTTTGTAAAACAGGGCTGAACGCAGCATCGGGGCGTCCGTCAAATGGACGCCCCGATGTGTTTCACGGCAGATTTTTTGAATGAAGTTGCCGGCTGATGGTACTCCCGGCCTGTTTTCATTATCTCCCCAGGTGTACCAGCAGTACGCTCACATCTGCCGGATTCACACCGGAGATGCGGCTGGCCTGACCAATGGTGCGCGGACGTATGGCCGACAACTTGTGTCGCGCCTCCATACTGAGCCCGGTGATATGGTTATAATCGAGGCTTTCACCCAGATGTACGTCTTCGAGGCGGCTCAGTTTGGCCACCATCTCCTCTTCTTTTTTGATATATCCCTCGTATTTGATGGCAATTTCGGCCAGTTCAAGGAATTCATCTTCGTATTTGTTCAGTACAGCAGCCAGCTCGGGCCACGCGCCTGCCATGCCCCTGATGTCGGTCTGAGGCCTCAGCAGTATAC
>JBEGNB010000428.1:0-12490 GCA_041182785.1 Bacteroidota bacterium | reverse complement strand
CCTTTGATTTGTCCTGGTGCCGGGATGACAATGGTGGTATCATTTCCGTATCTGCTCGCAATCATCTGCCACATGTCCGGGTATCCGTTATCGTACCCAAGTGCCCACAGCCCTACACCTGCCAGTTCTTCACTCAGTGCCCAACTGAGTTTTTCTCCGAGAGTAAAGCCATCATCAAACCAGCATTTTTCGATATAATTGGAGTCGGGAACAGGTTTCACGAGGTGAAATTTGCTACAGCTGACCGGATCGAAATATGCATTCCCTGATCCGTATCTGCCCATAACAGCCCTGAATGAAAGGTGATCACTGAATTCCAGTATTGTGTCGGGCTGAGCGCCACCGCCGGTTTTTCCTGTCCAAAGGGCGCCGTAGTATGGCAACCCGAGCAGCAGTTTGCTGCGGGGTACTCCGGTTTGCAGATATGCGTCAACGGATTTTTTGATACTGTAGCCGTCTTCGGGTGCGTTCAGCGGCGCAACCGGGCCGAAAGTTCGGCTTTGGCCACTGAAGTAATCGTAGCCTGTGATGATAAACAAGTCAACACTTTTACTCAGTTGTGTCAGTTCGTAAACGTGGTTCATATCGTAAACCGGAAGACCAACGGTCAGGGAATGCCGGTTTTTTCTGAGTTCGTCTGAAAGGTTCCGGAGAAACGCAGTCATATTTCGGGACTGGCCGTTCGGAACGTCCTCAAAACTTACATCAACCCCGTCCATGTTCAGCTCATTGATGAGGCTGCATATATTCCGAATGAATTGTGCCTGTACATCCGTATTGCCCAGGAAAAGTTGCGTTTCTTCCGAACCGTGGCAGGTTGCGGTGAGCAGTACCTTGCAGCTTTTTCCGTGCGCGAGCGCGACCAGCTCAGATATCCGGGTTTTATCCAGTGTTTCGGGGTTCTCGGGGTCTCCTGTTTGACTATTAATATGATAAGAGAACCAGGAAACAAAGGATAGAAGATTGAATTTATATTCTTTAAAGGCACTACCCATCCAGTACGGGTGCCATCCAAAAACAGTGGCTTTCGGCCTGAGAGATCCGGCGAGCAGACTGTCTTGTCCGGGAGAGTAACGGTAAGTTATGACATTTTGATAGCGATCCCAGTTAGTCACACCGTGTTTTGAAAGACTGTCGTACTTGTGCTTGTCCTGACGATGTACCCAGTCGTAGATGCGATTATAACGGTCTATAGAGCTTACCGATTTCCTCACTTCCGGTGAGTTGACACCTGAAATACTCAAAAACTGCTTGATTCGTGTCCAGTAGGGGACAGAACTCTGGGCCACAGCAGTGCTGCAACCGTATTCGGGGGCTACAAGCCACAGGGTACAACTTGCGTGAAAGAGAGCAAATACAAGAGCAATTTTTCTGATCATCGGTGTATTTCCTCCTTGTATGATTTAATTTGAAGAATTGACCTGACCATTTCGCCCGGAGTTTCCCGTACAAAACAGCCGATCATTATAATACGAATCGGGTATCCGACCACCGTATTTTTATTTCGGAAACTGATTACAAATCCAAGTTGTTCTTCTGAAACGGGAATAGTGGAACCCCCTAATCTGGCTGTCCGGGAGCGACTGAACCTGAGGGTACAGTTTTGAGCCTGTTGGCAATCGGGGAATAATGATACAGGGAATTTACGGCTATTTTCACTTTTTATTTTGTCATTATCTTTCAGAAACAGCCATTCCACCTCGTGATTTTGAGTAACGGGCAGCGAAATGAGGTGGCCCATTGTGTAGGCCCCGACAGGGGCAGAAACACCTGGGCGGCTCCAGTTTGCGGGAACGGATGCTTCGAGTCTGGCATATTGAGTCAGGCAATCCTGACCGATTCCAATCCAGTATGAAATATGACTCAGGCGGGTATCCGGTTCAGCAGGTAGCGGAATCACGCATTTTTTGAAGCAGACGGGTTTCGATTCGATATTCCACACCGGAGATAATGTGAGCGTATCATCCAGGACCGAGGTGAGGAGTGTATCGGAGATTACAGTTCTTTTCAGACTGAACGTTGTATCCTGTACAACATAGAAGGAGTCAGAGGGAACCGGACTGATACGCGAGACGCTGATTTCGGTGAATTGTTTTTTCAGGGCGGGTCTGGTTTCCAGTTTCAGGGTTAGTACTGTTTCATTTTGCACTACCAGCCGGAAGTTTGCCTCGGAAGCATTTGTGATTCCGGCCAGTTGTTGTTTTTCTGCATTCCGCACCACTACCGACCTGAACCTGTGTTTCCCTGGGCTGGACAGTTTGATTTCCAGTGTATCACCCGCATTAAAGCCCGAGACGGGCAATTCAAGGGGCTTGTTCCATGCACACCTGAATATTCCACCCGGACCGATAGTTGACCGGGTGGCCGGTTTTGCCACGATTTGCAATTTTTTTACCAGATGTCTTATTTTGTCGGGGTCTGATTGCCAGGCAGTATCAATCACCTCCGGAAACTTTTGTTGAGACAGGGCGGGTGAGAGTTGAGACAGCATCAGGAGGAAAAAGAGCGACCTGGAGAGAAACATCAGGAATTCTTTAGCGGAGGTAAGTAGATAGTGTCTCCCGGAGTTAACCTGATGAGGTTAGAGAGGCCGTTTACTTCTGCCACCTGAATGTACAGCGAAGGATCCTTATATACTTCGTTACAGATAGCCGGGAGTGTATCTCCGTCCTTGATCAGCCGCACTCTGGACAGGTCGGGGGAACTTCTGCGGTTTTGAGCTGTTGTGGCACCTCCTTCAAAAACACCTTCGAAGGAGAGAAAGACTTTTGCCCTGACAGGGTTCCCGTCCTGATTAAACATAAGGAGATCCACGTCCATACTCTGGAGCTGGCCTGTCATATTCAGATATCCCCAGTTCAGTTTGGCATATCTGGTTGTATGAGCTTCACCATCGTAGCTGGCGAGGTTGGTTTCCAGCCAATTCAGCGTCTGGGTTACGTCCTGAGACCCCGGCACAATTCCGGTGTTGTCAAGCATTAGTTCGAAACTGACTGTTTCGAGCAGTTGAACCGTTTTAATAGTGTAGAGCGATCCATCAGCCTTTGTTCTCTTGTTATTGTTAAACTGCGATCCGTCGCCTGTTTTGAAAGAGCGTTTATAGGTAGTCGGATTGAGGGAGACCACCATTGATTTGAAGTCGGACTGCTGCTGGGTATCGTTATTGAGCAAATAAGAACTTATTTCCATTCGAGTGAACTCGAAGGATTCGGCCTGGATTGCCTGCTGGGCATTTGCCTGCTGGGAGGAGATAGTTGCGACCGCCATTGTTGTTTAAAGGTGGGATTATCGTACTATCGGTTTGACTGGTCGGCCAACCATTCTTTTAACTTGGCCACACACCTTTCGTACACCAGATCGGTGATTCGTTCGAGGTCGGGTTCAGCGGGCTGTTGTTCCTGCTGACTATTACCGGAGGCCTGATCCTGTCTGGCATCTTCCCTGAGTCTGGCCTGGATAATGAGTTCACGTATTTCAACTGGCATACGACAGATACTTTACAGGCGGGCAGGATGACTGCAAGAGCCATCCTGCCCAATCTGAAATATTAAGAGTTTGGATACGCGTCAGGCGTATCAGATTTCCATTTTAATACCTTCATGTGCGAGAATCAGCTCTTCCATTGCGGCTTCGCTGGTTTTGGCATTGAAAGACGGGCCGGACACCTTTTTGGGGAAAGCGTTGGTGAGCGTCCAGGTGAATACCGGGTTAGCGGACTCGTCGAGTAACTGGATAGTGACAGTTTTCCTTTCGATGGTATTCATTGTGATTTTGGCGAAATATTCGTTGAACACCTTGTCATCCTGGAACATACCTTTTTTGAGAGTTATATCGGTATATTTCATGAGACCGGGCATTTTCACCACCGAGTACTCCTTGCTGTTACCTGCTCTGTATTCGATAACATCAGCCTCAGCCTCGAGGCCGGTCACTTCAGCGCAAGCTATTTCGCCCACGCCGTCTATTTCAACCTTGAACTGGAACGCTGGTACGGGCCAGGGCAATTCTTGTTTTTCACCTGCCATTGTTAATCAGATTTAGAATTTAGAGAATGAATTTGGGTCAGAGAATCAGGATTGCTGCATCTTCTGCTGGAACGTTATGACGATGAACTCGGCAGGGCGGGTTACAGCGACTTTCACGGTAATATTCATGAATCCATCGAGGATGTCAACGGGTGTCATGGTTACTCCAAGGCCGATATCCACGCTGAAGGCATCTTCCGGGGTTGCGCCTGCGAGTGCTCCTGATTTCCAGACATTTGTAAGGAAGTTTGTAATCAGTGCCTTGACATTAGCCCAGGTAGAGGCGGTATTGGGTGCGAACACATAAGGTTCTGCTGCGTATTTGATAGACTGTTCGATAAAAATCACAGTACGCCGGACGCTGATATAGCGCCAGTCCTGACTGTTTCCATCCAGTGTACGAGCGCCCCATACAAGTATGCCTTTTCCCGGGAAAGTACGGATTGCATTGATAGCCTTTCCGGACAGAGGCAGATTGAGATCTTCCTGTTCCTCGTTATTGATATTCACTGCCGGTTTTGAAACAGAGCCCATACTGACATTGGCGGGCGACTGAAAGACACCAATCTGATTATCAACCATGGAGTAGATACCTGCCATGGCTGCGCTTGGCGGGAGCAGGTTGATGTTTTCGCGGATGGCGTTGAGTATGGATTTGTAAAGGGGGCTCACGGCCAGCAGCGTTTCGTGCAGTGTTTTTGCCGCTGCGGCGTCGGCACCCGGAGCGAACAGCACCTCGATTTTAGCGATTTCCGCTCTGATAGCTTCTGTTCGTTTGCTTTGATCGTCGGCCGGGAAGTCTTCGTTCAGAATATCGGCAAGGGTTTTGACGGAGCCATCGCTGAGCACTCTGAAAGTAACTTCATCGGCTCCGGTGATTGTAGTATGAACCCAGGGATAGTACGCTGCGCCCCACTGCAGATTGGATGACACATTGTTTCTAAATACCTTGATAACATCGGTATCAAGCGGGCTTCGCTTCTGATATCCTTTGTAGATATCGAGAATAGCGATGCGGTTGCGCATTTCGAGGCCGCAATGGTTGAGCATGTAATTCTGTACGTCGAAGCATTCCTGCTGATCTTCGAGTGCCATGAGATCCGGAATAACCAGAAGCGTTGGCTCAAGCTCTTTTTTCAGCGTATCAATACCAATGGGTTTGGTATCAATCGTATTGCCTGCATCATCTTTGACCTCTATTTCGCCAAAAAAATCGGCCTTGGACACCTTCTTGTCGTAGTTTCCGACTGAAACGATGTAGCAGTCTGACCCGCCGTTTGCGAAAAAATGCTTCATGCAATAGAATAGCATCAAGCGTCCGCTCTGCGGTTTAATGTCAAAAACGCGGTTGGGATCCAGTGAGCGGATATTGAAAAGGTCATATTTGGGAGAAGGTGCGCCTCCGAAATACATAAGAAATTCGCCGAATGAAGATATCCTGACGGGTACGTTCGTGATATCCTTTTTATTCAGCGAGGCTTTTTGAGTGTAGCCGATAAAAGCTGGTACTGCTGTGGCTACCGGAACGGCAGAATTGGGGAAAGCACTTTTTTCCTCAATATAAACCCCGGGAGTAGCGTAAACTTTCGACATATCAGAAGAAGTTTGGTTTGAAAAAATAAACGTACATATCAGAAAACAGCTGCAAGCCGCTGTCTGTAGATTCAGTGTTGATCTGGCGGTAATCCGGTGTTGGCAGATTCATCACGATTTTCTTCGTGGCATTTCCGTTTTGTTTCTGGGTAACATGCAGAACTGGTTGCAGCTGGTGGCGTTCGGAGCACACCTGACCGGTTGCTGAGTTTGGGTGGTTATGCTGAAGAACCAGAGGTATTGCCGGCTCTCCGTTTGCAAGCGTTCGGGGCGAGCCTAACAGGAAGGGCAGCGGGTTGTTGCTGCGTATTTCGCGCACCTCGATTTCGTCGAAGGCAGTGTCATTTCTGTTGACAAGCCAGTATCTCCAGATTGTACTGCGCGGACTGAGTGATATTTCAAAACTGGTATTTCCGGAGGCCAGGTTCAGTTGTAGGTCAACGATGCCAAGGTGTTCCGGTTTTACTTCCTGAATAACGTAATCCGGCGTTTGGTAGTCGTGGAATCCGGGAATTTCGGAAGGGGTCCAGTAGGAGCTGTCGAGCGTATGTGTTTTTGTTCCGGGCTCACTTTCTGAAAAATTATGCAGATAAATTTTCTGTAGCGGTTGGGTAAGCGGAAAATCCGTGAAGTTCCGGAGGTATGAGTTTTTACTTTGAAGCAGGAAATAAAGGTGAATATTCCGATTTTCCTCTTTGCCTTCGTTGATCAGCATGACGTTGGAGTTCAAATCTGATCTCCAGAGCATCCCGTACCCGCGCATGAGCGCACCAGTGTGCCGGGTCGGGCTTATAGTGACGTCCCTGCACTGACCGTTGGTATAGTACGGGTGCACAATTTGAACTGTAAAGAGTGTTCGGTATGACAACCTCATTATCGGAACAAAGTTATTCTACATCGTTTTGATTCTCGATTGTGCTGATTCGCGCGAATTCTTCCACCAGAACGCCGGAAGAAACCGTTACCATTCTGATTTTGAAGAGTACACTTGGCATGTGCTTGGCTCCCAGGATACTCCAGAGATTACTGAGTTCACGGATGTCCATGCTTACCATTTCCACGATAATTTTTGGGGCGTTGTAAGGCAATTCGGGGGTGTCAAGATGTGTAAAAGTGGGTTTGGATTGAAAAAATGCGATGGTAGCAGAAATAGTTGCCAGCGCTTGCGAATAGCTTTGGGGCACAAAGTATGCTGAAAAAAGAACATACAGGTTCAGACAAACAGGATTATTACTTCGGAAAAGTTTATTTCCCGACGGTGCGTTGAGGACTGTTCTTTCCTGTTCAATATTGAGAAGCGTGCATATCAGCTTGTTTTCCGTTGATAGAGCGGGGGATCCGTCTTGCCTGACCAGCTCCGACAACACCACGAGGGGCCTTTCTACAGGATCTGTCTGGTTCTCCAGAAAATTGTTCAGTTCGTTGGCCAGTGCCTGCAGTACAGATTGAATCATGACTGGTAAGCAGGTTGATGATTATCAGTGAGGAACTGTCCGTCAGCCTGTTATGTTGCAAAGCTAATGCTTTTGAATGTTTTTTCAAAATAAATCATTCTGCGGGGAGTATTTTTATAAAATATGAATATTGACTGTTCGTAAAAAACGGCGTTCCGATTTCGATATAACTTGTTAATTACAAGATTTCCTGGATTTGGGGATATTCTTTGCCCGGGTTGGTGTGATATTGAGGGGGTGAAAAAAAACAGCAGATAGTGCGCGACAAATGGTATTGAGTCGGGGCCTAAAATATGCGAATAATGGAAGAATTACTCGTATAATTCGGCAGGAAACAGCCGGTATTCCGGCAAAACGGCCTATCATTGCAGTCGTGTGCTTTCGGTTTCCGGTTGCAGTGTGTATTACTCGGAGTGCGTTACAGGACGGCCGCTGAAAGTTACCTGCTGGCAGTATTCTCCCCGGGATGGTAGAATCGTTGGATTAATCGCCCTGAATTGACTATTTTTGTCGCTTGGGAGCTTTTGCGAATCATTTGGACTCTTCGCTCGGTTATTATGCAAAACAAGGTCTTACCAGTTGGTTTTGAATCCTTTTACCTGAATCGGGGAGAAGCCGAGTTGGGTAAACTGGTTGAATTACTGAAGCAGAGGAGGGTAGCCGCTGTTCTGGGGGAAAGTGGTTCGGGCAAATCAGTATTTGTCTGCAAAACCCTGCGTGAAAAACTGGAAGGGGGCGGTATTTCCGGATTGAAAGGTAATACGTGGAGAATTGTGATTACTTCTCCCGGAAACAACCCTGTCGAGAAGTTGGCGAATGATTTGGCTACTGCCGGAGCAAATTCATTGTATAACTATGCAGACGCGGAAGAAATAAGTCGCCGGGATGAAATCAGCAAGGCAATTCGCTCAGAGATTAATCCTGTTGGCCGGGAATATCAGCGGGTGCTTGACAGGAGCAAGACATCATTCAACCTGCTGCTGATTGTGGACGGGCTGGAGGATCTTGTGCGGTATTCAGAAATCGAGCGGGATGGAGTAAAAAGGGGGGATGATGTTTATTTTGTGAGTGCCATACTGGCCGCGATGAGCGGAACAGAGCCTGTTTACGTAGTACTTGCAACCGATTCGCGGTATTTGAATGCTTTTTCCCGTTACAGGGGATTATCGGAAGCACTCAACAATAACCGGTTTTATCTGGGGCTTCCTTCCGGTGAGGAGGTGCGAAATGGTCTCCGGGGTAAACTGGCTTTTCAGGAACCCTTGAGAGGGGCGATTGCAGACAAGTTGAGTGCCGATTACAGTCAGTTGCTGGAGCATGATATTTTTGCCCTTGAAAAATTGCGTTTTCTCTTTCGTTCGGGTGTTACCGAAATGGTAGTTGGTGCACATGCTTACCAGCCTGAAGCTTTTCTGAGAGAATTTGAGGACAAAAATGCCCTTTCTGAAATAATAGGGCTTTACATGGATGAGGTGGTGATGCCTGCTTTGAGTGAAGAAGAAGTCGGCTGGTTTTCAATCATAGTCAAGGCTTTGACGGAGAGGCGTGCCGATGGAATCTGGCGACGTCCGGTTACAACAGGCTATTTGGTACGACTGCTTGCTCCTCATTACGGCTATGGTGAGCCGGATTCTGCTACGGTAGTAAACCTGATCAGCCGGATTAATTCCGGAGGGTATGATTTGATTGAGGTGCTTGGAGATAATCTGTATTCGAGGAATAATATTGTTACAATCAAGCATGATGCACTGCTTTTTAACTGGCCTGTCCTGACGGAATGGGTCAATGAGGAAGCTTCGCATGCAGAGGTTTACAGGCTGCTGGTCAGAAAGGCGGATCAATATTTCGGAGCGAGGTTCACGCCTGATGAAATGAACTACTTTCTCGGGGAGTCACCTGCCGGTCATTTGAAACCAAGTCTGGTGCGGGAGTGGATCAGTATGTTTGGAGGCAGCAGGGAGGCTGATCAGGTGCCACAAAATAAATATTTGTCGGAAGGTGCCGAGCTGACGGGAGCCCTTGAGTGGTATGATGTTTGTAAACCGGGCAGGGCCTGGGCTGCACGATATGATGACAGTAACTTCGTGCACAAAAATCCCGAATCACCGCAATTTAAATCAGTTTTTTACGACAGCAATCCTGCCGATGTTGCCCAGATTGATATAGCCATTCAGTTCCTGCAGATCAGCAAAGAGCGATCCGAGGGATTGATAGATCGTCTTCAGCAGGAAACAAAGGTCGCTGTACGCCAGAAAAAGATAGCCAGAGTTATGACGATTGTGGCTACCGTCGCCATGATTATATCGCTGATATTTATGGATGAGGCCCGTTCAGACAGAATGGATCTTGAGTTGCTGGATTTTTTGAGTGTTCTTTCGAGCAATGGCGTATTACAGGTTCTTCCATCGCAGCGAGACAGATTGAAAAGGGAGGTTTCCAGGGCGGTCTCATCAGGTCATGGTATTGAGAATAAGGATGATCTGTTGCTTATGCTGATAGAGAAAAAACTGCTTCAGATAGAACCGGATCATCCGTATTTTGAAGAGATAACGGAGACGCTCAAGAACATGCATTATATTCAGGGACAGATATATTCAGAGGCGGAGAAAAAAAAGGCACAGGAGAGGGTACTGAAAATATATGACCAGGTTATATCCACGTCTTATACCGACGGAAGATGGCAGCATCCTGCATTGTATTACAACCTGAGTGCGCGTCTCGAGGATGCTGAACACAAGTTGGGTATCACTTCTCCGGTATTTGAAAAAGCAAATGTTGTAGGTTCAGCCATAGTTCCCAACCATCATAATGTACACGAGTATGCGTACGGGGATGCAAATGGGAAGGTATTTATAAGGAATCTGTCGGAGTCACACAAAGTTGGGGTTACCCGAAGTCCGGTTTTGTCTCTTGCTTACAGTCGCAGTGGCGAACAATTGTACGTTGGTACCGCTGACGGAGTGTTGTCTGTATTTAATAATCTGGGCAGCGGGGTAGAACAGGTTCCGGATACATTGTTTACAGATCTGTACAGGCGACCGATATTTGGAATTGGACTATACGAGGACAGCTCCAGATTTCTGATAATGACGGCCACTGAGGTCTATTTTATCAGGCGTGTGCCGGGAAGCAAACGATTTGAAAAAACAAAATTTTCACAGAAAGTAGAGCAGGAGCGTGTGACCTCTTTCGATTTGAACGAGGATAAAAAGCATCTGGTGGTAACCGGTCTCCATTCGACCATCCTGTATGAGGTAAACAGCGTTGGCGAGGGCTCTATGACAGAGCAGTTGCTAATTCAGCATCCGGATATCACCATGACGGATGTTGCTATAAAGCGGAGTGTTTCTGACAATAAATTCTGGATAGCCCTGGGTGGGGAAGACGGAAGGTTATGGGTGTCTTCGGATGTGAATGCCCTTGTGAGCCGGTCGGTGGTCAGTATCGGAGACAGTGCTTTCAGGTTATTCCCGATGGCACATGAAAGTACTATTACTGCACTTGAATTTAACCCGGTATTGCCACAGCTCTTTTCAGCCAGTATTTTCGGGGAGGCGCGGTTGTGGAATTTGAACAGGCTGAACAGAATTGATGATCACATATTCCTGAAAAACTCCGGCAGAGCGATAACTGCCGCGATTTACAACAATGAAAATGAACTGATAATTCATGAGGTCATATACGGTAAACGTGTTCTTACAAACGTCAGGACCGTTCGGGCCGAACTTGATTTGTTACTTGAAAAACTGAAATAAGATGCCACCAGCTGCCAGAATAACAGATATGCACACTTGCCCGATGCTTACTCCGGGTTTGCCGCCAATACCTCATGTAGGCGGTCCTGTGACAGGGCCCGGTGCGCCTACTGTACTGATAGGAGGGTTGCCCGCAGCAGTGATGGGTGATACATGTGTTTGTGTGGGGCCGCCCGACAGTATTATCAAGGGCTCCGCCACCGTACTAATCGGCGGGAAGCCGGCAGCCCGCATGGGTGATACAACGGCACATGGTGGTACAATTATTTTGGGCGCTCCCAATGTCATGATTGGCGGTTAAACAGTGAAAAAATGAATGATGACGCTACCAAGTCTTTTCTGGGCACCGGATGGGCTTTCCCACCCGAATTTTTATCCCATGAGCATCAGGTTGTGATGGTTTCCGGGGAAGAGGATATTCGTCAGAGTTTGCTGATTCTGTTATCCACATCTCCTGGAGAGCGACTGATGAACCCTTCATACGGTTGCAATCTGCACAATATGGTTTTTGAGCGATTCACACACGCGGTTAAAAATAAAATTTCGGATATGGTCAGCAGATCTATCCTGCTCTTTGAACCGAGGGTTATAGTTGAGAAAGTAGATGTTGTTCTGGTATCGCTACTTGAGGGAAGGATTAATATCATTGTGGATTACACGGTTATCTCGACAAATACCCGTCACAATATTGTTTATCCTTTCTATTTTGGTGAGGGTACGAATCTGAAATCAGCTCAGTAATACCGGATAATGGACAACATCAGAAGATACCGTCATGCGTTCAGAGGTGCGAGTCGCAACGAGCGCGCGCCTTCGGTACTGCTGCCATCCAATATCCATATTGATGCCAGAGAAACCTGGCAGTGGCTTTCGTTCCTGAGTCGTGCAGCGTCACTGATTAATTATTTTGACGAGAATAATGAAATCACCGACACGTGGGATTCATTTCTCGTCAGCGATCCTTCCGTGATTTTGGCCAGGATACTGGAAGTGAGGCCGGAGGTTGTGGATACGGAAATCAGGATGCTCGTAACCAGATTACATGAAAGTACATCCGACGAATACAGGATAGGCCTTTTTGAATCCATTGTCCTCAAAATAGCAGGTGTAATTGAGGTTCTGAACGATTGGTATGTGCAATCAACCAGGGTAAACCACTTTGGTAGTCAGAGTGTGGTGACAGAAACGCTGGGCAATATCATTGCCAGTTCTCTCGCTGTGGAATTTTATCGCTTCCGTAACGAGATTAATATTTTCAGAGTTACTGCACTGCTCAGTAATTCTCAGGTTGACAGGATTCTCCAAAGTGTACATGCTGTCTGGCTTTATGAAGGAAATGAAAGGCCGCGGGAGGTACTTTCAACTGATCCGGGGCAGCTGTTGCTTGAGTCAGAGCCTGTTATCATGCGGGCTTATCAGCAGTTTTACCTTGCGCTCGTATATATGAGTGAGAAGGCTGTTCTGTGGTTCGGTGAATCACTGGAAGAAAACAACCGGCATGCTCCCCACATTGGTATGTTACTTGCTTTCATCAAACTGATGGATCATGCCAGAGCGCAAATGAACGAATTGCCTCTGAAGCATATAACACATTATTATGAAGAAATACTGAAACAGAAAGCCCGTCAGGTGGTTCCCGACAGGGCAATACTGTGCCTTCGGA